>CALELH010000301.1 GCA_937902595.1 uncultured Myxococcales bacterium | reverse complement strand
GCGATGCATCATCTCGGCGTGCCCACGACGCGGGCGTTGAGCCTGGTAGCGACCGGTGACCAGATCATGCGCGACATGTTTTATGACGGGCGCCCGGCCTACGAGCCAGGGGCCATCGTCTGTCGGGTAGCGCCGTCATTTCTCCGCTTCGGGAATTTTGAGATCTTCGCTGCTCAAGGTGACGCAGCGGTTCTGAGGCAGCTCGCTGACTATACGATACGACACCACTTCCCTCACATAGAGGACAATGGGGCCGGCCTCTACGTCTCTCTTTTTGAGGCCGTCTGTCGCAGGACGGCACACATGATCGTGCAGTGGATGCGGGTCGGGTTCGTCCACGGTGTAATGAACACGGACAACCTCTCGGTCCTCGGGCTCACCATCGACTATGGTCCCTATGGATGGATCGACAATTATGATCCTGATTGGACCCCCAACACGACGGACGCCCAAGGGCGTCGCTATCGATACGGACATCAGTCCAAGATCGCTTTGTGGAACCTCATCCGCTTCGCCAACTCTCTCTATCCACTCGTCGAAGACGCCAAACCACTGGAGTCAGCGCTCGACCAGTACATCGAGACCTATGAGCGGGAGCAACGGGAGATGATGCACGCGAAGCTCGGTCTAGAAGCTGATGTGAAACCCGAATTCATCACTGAGCTGCTCGAGGTTTTACAGCTCGTCGAGACTGACATGACCCTCTTCTACCGTCGCCTGGCTGATCTGGAGGTTTGTGATGACCGGGCCGCCTCTGTGAGCGACACAGAGCTGGTCGCTCACTTTAGGGATGCTCATTATCGCCCCGACGAGATCTCCGCCGATGACACCGCGCGGATCGGACGCTGGATTCGAATGTACCAAGACCGAATCGCTCATTTAGGGACCTCTAATCTGGAACGCAGGCAGCGTATGAACGCCGTCAATCCAAGGTTTGTGCCTCGTAACTACCTGGCGCAGGTGGCTATCGAGCAGGCGGAAGAGGGGGACTACAGCGGGGTTGAGACCCTGCTGAATATTCTCCGGTCGCCCTATGGGGAGCACCCTGAACATGCTGATTTTGCAAAGAAAAGGCCAGAATGGGCGCGACGAAAACCTGGCTGCTCAATGCTCTCCTGCAGCTCCTAAACAGCGGCCTTTGCCTCGCTCATTCATCGGCCGTTTACAAATCCGCTCCAAATCTGATGCGACAACCACTATGGTGCGGCAGCCAAATGACCGTTAGAGGGGCTATGTACGATTTTCAAGAACTCGAGGAGCGCTACACCGCGCAACCCCGAAAGATGGACGCTTATCTGCGCCCACTGACCTATACGGAGACTGGTGACAGCCTCCCTTTTCCAACCGTGAAGCTCATTGTCGCGACGGTCCTCATCTCAGGGCTTTTCTACGGCGCGATGGTTCAGTTTGACTTGATCCCGCACTTTGTCGGCCTGGTTGGTTCATCGATCCTCTTAGGCGTGGGGATTCAGATCGTCCGCTCAGCCTCCATCTCAGAGAGGAACTCTAAGCTGCTTCAGTCTGTGCCGCTGGTCTATGGGCGAGTGATTCAAGGAGCGCCCAAGCTATATCAGCCGGGCGTCGAACGTGACATGGCCTCGGTCATCTTCACTCGGGACGAGAGTAAGCGACTCGACACCTTCTACCTCAAAGAGGTGGCGAAGAAGCTTCGCGCTGCCATTGATTCGGGGAATGTGCCTGCCGAGCTGGAGCCGGCGAAGGCCCTCGTAAAGAGCACGAGCGGCCGCGCTGTGAAGCTCCCGAAGGAGATCGCGCCGGATGGTGACTGCTGGCTTGGGGTGGTCGAGGTGAACCCGGAGCGGTTACCGAAGAACAAGGTCGTGAAACAGCACCTCATCCT
>CALELH010000300.1 GCA_937902595.1 uncultured Myxococcales bacterium | reverse complement strand
TCACTGTCGATGTAGTCCGACAGTTCGTCGCGGTCCGCATCGGTATTTCGAGGAACCCGAGGGTCGTCATGGAAGCCGTCACCGTTCCCATCCACCTCGTCATCGGCCAGCCCGTCTCCGTCGCCATCTGCGTGGGCAGCGTCTGGCGTGGAGCCGGCGTCTACAACACCAGTGTCGGCCGGATCGCTGGCGTCGGGCGTCGGGCCGGCGTCCGCTGATGGCTCAGCGCCGTCCGGCTCGAGGGCCCCGTCGGCCTGGGTGACTGGAACACATCGGCTGGTCTCAGGCTCGCACACGAAGCCAGACTGACAGCCGACGCTCTCTGAGCAGGTGTATGCGGTCGGGCCTTCGGCGCCGTCTTCACAGGCGCCGAGCACCAGCACCACCGCGAGTAGAAGTCTCTTGGTCATCTTATCCCCCAAAGCAGGCCGCGACAGTGCGCCGGCTCTATACAGACGGTGCCAGCCATCGGCGGCATGATCAACGGCGAAACCAAATCGGCAACGCCGACTGAGCGTACCTCTTGCCGGTTAGGCCCATGAGTCCCTATGCTGAGCGCTGGAGGTCCGCCATGACACAGTATTCAAATGCCCTCGGCGTCCGGCTCAGTGCGGTCCTCTTGGCCCTGAGTCTGTGCGGTGGGTGCGACGCCCAGGAGAGCCCTCCTGTCTACGATGCGCACGTCAACGGTGGAGGGTTCTCGCCCACGAGCGATGGTGGTGCCCCTGTGGACGGATCACCGGCGCGCCGGATTGAGGACAGCGAGGTCAGTCACGACGGCGGAATGCCGAGCCTGGACGCGGCGCTTAGTGAGCCCGAGCTTGACGCGGGACCACCCGGTCAGGCCGACGCCGCCGTGTGCAGCGCCGACGCGGGGCGGGCGATCCTCAATGGGCCCTTTCGCTGCGCCGACGAACCGGAGTCCGTGGAGATCACCGGCGAGTCGGGCCGCTACCGAATCTTTACCTACGAGGCGAGCCACCCTCTCGCCACGAACACCAGAGCCTTCCCGTGTGCCCGGCAGGCTGGCCAACCCGGCGGCCTGATGGCCCCAGACGAGAACACGGAGGCGTGCTCGGCCCGAGGCGTGCGCCCGTGGTTCAGCGTGCGGTGGGCCGACGCCAAGGCCGCGTGTGAGCAGATCGGCTGGCGCCTCTGTACACAGGAGGAGCTGACGCGCGCGTGCGGCGGCCGAGATATGCGGGCCTTTACCTTTGGCGCCATATTTGAGCCGGGGGCCTGCAACCTAAGGGAGGCCTTCGTGGCCGGTGACGTCATGTTCGCGAGCGAGAGCCCAACTGGACACTTTGAGGAGTGCGTGAGCCCAGACGGGGTCTACGACCTGACCGGCAACCTGTGGGAGTGGAACGCGAACGAGGGAGACGAGTTCTCCAGCGACACCCGCTTCAACCAGGGCGCAGGCTGGAAGACCATCGCCGAACACCACCGAGACAGCGACATGCACTGTAATCGCACGGTGACGATACCCCAGAGTCGAGCCGACGTGCACGCGTCGTCCATGGTCGGCTTCCGGTGTTGTCAGTCGGCGCCCTGAGGCGTTCACACGTCGCTCGTGAAGACGTGCGCGCGCGCCCTGGCGCCCCCCTCTCTAAAAAGTAAGTAAGACCAGGGCGCGTCTGCGTCCTGTAGGTCGTTCCCTGCGGCCTGCTTGGCGGCCCTCGCTGGGCTAGGCGCACGCTGCCGACAGCACCTAACTCGTACTCCGACCACTGGCAAAGGCCACCTTGCTTTACTTACGGCGATTAAAGCTGAGACGCTTCTTCTCGGGGGCCGCCGCCGTCACCGTGCTGGGCTGCGCTGCGCCGTTCCCTGATAGCCGGCCGCCGCTGATCCCCACTGACCCTGGCGCTCATTCGGGTGCCGCCCCTGCCAGCAGCCAATCGGTGGACCCCGGGGGCGCTGTACTGCCGGTTCATGTGGACACTGAGGTGGGGGGCAGTGTCGCCGATGAGACAGGCTACGACCAGAGCGCCTCCGAAGGGACAGGGCCCATGGGCACCGATGACGAATACACCGCTCCGGAGGGCAGCTCGCCATCCGGCAATCATGTCTATTGCGATCCTCTTGAACGTCGAGCCCAACTGCCAGGACCGCATCAGTGCGAGCGGGGCCCACAGTTTGTGGAGAGCAAGCACCACGGGCGCTCCTTCAGGATCTTTAAATACGAAGCCAGTCACCCCCTGGCGACTCGAGGCCTAGCCTTTCCTTGCGCCGACTATGGCCCCCGGCCCTCTGGCTTTTCATCGCCCACTGGGCCCGCGGAGGCGTGCTCACGAAGAGGCGTGCGTCCGTGGTTTAACGTGGGCGCAGATGAGGCCGCTACGGCCTGCCGGGAGGCTGGATGGCGGCTGTGCACTCCAGGTGAGCTCAGTCGGGCTTGCCGAGGCGCCTCCCAAAAGCTCTACACATACGGAAACCACTTCGACGAGGATGCCTGTAATGTCAGAGAGGGTTACCCATTGGACGACGGTGCAGCACCAAGTGAGAGTCCTGCAGGTCACTACCAGCGCTGCGTGAGCGCCGAGGGCGGGTATGACCTGACTGGTAATCTCTGGGAATGGGCGGCCTCCCGTCACGACGACGGGGACCGGCGCCGTACGGTCTACCAGGGAGGCGGCTGGCACCATGTTGAGGGGTATGCCCGCAGCTCAGATCTAAGGTGTGCGAAGCGCTTCAAGGCCCCGCAGGTGAGCGATGGGCCCTACGCCGCGCCTTGGGTTGGCTTTCGCTGTTGTCAGGACCTCGACTGAGCGGCAGGAATCATCGCCTCGAAATCACTCCACACACGCTCATCATCTCGACAGTCATAGCTCCTGCACGGTGCAGGCCGGTGAGCGTACGCGTCACAGCCACCCCCGGCGTCGCTGCAGCTGTGAACACAATAGCCGCTGGCCGATTTCTTGATCGAGTAAGGCTCTCCATAATTCCACCGCAGCACCCCTTCATCTAGGTCCTGGGCGGACAGCCTAAAGTCAAAGGTGCAACACACCGCCTTACAGAGATGTATCCTTGAGGCGCAGTCCAGCCCTTCGGGCTCTTGGATTGAATATTTGTCCACGGCCTCACCGATCTGAACCAGCGCCTGAGTACGAATGTGCTCATACTCAACGGCCCGTGCTGCCTCCAACTGGCCTGTAGTCATCTCTAAGTCCACCGCGCCCCGCTCCGCCAAATGCGTCAAGAGCGCGCCCAGTTTAGCCCGAGTGTCGTAGAGGTCCTGCTTAAGCTGCATGCAGAGCAGGTGCAAGAAGCGAAAACCTTCGGAGGTCTCACCTCGATGGGGGGGGAGATCATCGATTCGCTCATTGTCGAGGCCCATGGAGTGTCACCGGTGTTCTGTCAGCGATGTCCCAAGATACCCGCTCGGGCGTTCGAACACTTGGCGGTCACCTGACTAAAGTCTGTCGGCGTCTAAGGGCGGACGCCTAGCTTAAGGACGGGGCGGTTGAGATCCGAGCGAGGCGCTCAACAGGTCGATCTCCTGAGCCAAGGCCGACTCTGGGGTGGCCTGAGTGCTGACCGCGACCGCGCGAGCCTTAACCCAGCAATGCTCCGCGTCAGCTTGTCTCCCCTCGAGGACCCTCATCTGGCCCACCTTGCAAAGGGCCTTGCCGTGCTCAACGAGATCCACGTCGCGGAGCATGTCGAGAGCGTCTATGGCCAGCGGGCCAGCGGTCTCGAAGTCGCCCGCTTGTGCCAGAAGCAGCGCGAGGGATGCCCTGAAGGCGCCCCCACCTGTATAATCTCCAAGCTCCGAGCAGAGCCTGACGGCCTCCTCGAGCCTAGGTCGAGCCTCTCTTGGCTTGCCAATAGAGATGTATAGGTCACCCATGTTTCCAAGGGTGTAGGCTTCCGCCACCCGATTGCCAACGGCTCGGTTCACCCGCAGGGCCGTGCGATAGTAGGTGAGCGCCTCTCGATGCATCCCCATGGACGCCTTCATGAAGGCAAGATTCCCGAAGACGCTGCCCTGGTTTACTCGGTCCTTAAGCTGCACGTAGAGCGTCATGGAGCGTTTATAGCAAGCCTCGGCGGCCACCCTTTGGCCTCGGTCATCGAGTAGATTGCCCAGGTGCGAGGCTGTCCGTGCGGCTCCTCTCAAGTTCCCTTTATTGCTAAAATACCGCTCGGCCGCTTGGTATGCTTGATAGGCCTCTTCCATCTGTCCCTGTGCTTGGAGGATCAGGGGCAGATGGTCGTAGACGACTCTGAGTGTCTCATGATCCCCGACAGCCTCAGCGTCCGCCTTGAGGCCCCGCAACTCGACGAGATCAGCGGCGGTCGTGCCCGTCTTGGCTCTGATAAAGACAAGCCGGGCGGAGATACGGGCCGCAGCCCTGGCCTCCCCTACCGCGTTGGCCATCTCTTTCGCGCTTTGCAGCCGCTCTAGGACCTCGCTCGTAGGCCTGATCCCTCGAGACCACCAACCGTAGAGTTCCCAAGTGAAGGCGAGCATCGCTGGAGGCAGGGGCAGAGCCAGGAGAGGTTCTAAGATGCGGACCCCGGCCGTAATCGGGCCCTCGATGGAGTATCCAGCCAGCATCGCTCGCGCGCAGGATAAGGCTTCGGCGTAAAGGCCGTCGGCGAGGGCGAAGTCCTTTGCCAAGCGCAGGTTCTCCATCTCTAGCGCGAGGAGCGGCACTGCAACGCTGGCCTCAAGACCCAGATACCTTAGTTGCGCCTCTTCTGACCCAAGCTCCGCGAAATGCTGTACGTGCTTCACTCGGAGCGAACGTGCCGGGTCGGGCTGAGTGTCGTTGGAGAAGTCCGGCATGGAGTGCGGCTGTATGAGGCGAAAGGCTGCGTACTCCCTTAGGCTTTCATACATCGTGAAGCGGACAACCCCAGCGAAGGGGGATGCTCGCTGCAAGAGGTGCTTGTCAACGAGGGCGGCGATCACCTCATCTAGATCGAGATTTGGAGATGAGAAAGAGAGCACGGACTCCGCCGTAGCCAGGGAGAAGCCGCCCCTAAAGATACTGCACTGGACAAAGATGGACTGCTCCACTCTCGTCAATAGGCTCCAGGACCAGTCTATGGCCGCCCACATCATCGAGCGCCGGTCGTCCAGGGATCGGCCCCTCGTTGTCAGTAGCCTAAAGCGTTCCTTCAGCCGGTCTGTCAGCTGGTCGAGAGTGAGCGTCCTCAGACGCTTGGCCGCCAACTCTATAGCCAGAGGAATGCCGTCCAAGCGGCCGACCAGGTCCGCGACGCGGGCTCGGTCACCCTGGGGATCACACTGCCCTGGTGAGACCTCCTCCGCGATGGCGAAGAAGAGGGCTACAGCCTCTTGGGTCATGAACGGGGAGACCTCGACCACGTGTTCATTGGGGAGGCGGATCGCTTCCCTGCTGGTGACGAGAAAGCGGGTCAGTGGAACACGTTGTAACCACACCCCCAAGGTGTCCTCGGCGTAGGGCAAGAGCTGCTCAAAGTTATCGAGAACGATCAAGGAATGAGGACGCCCAGCGAAGACGTTGGCAAGCTGTTGAGCGGGCTCACCGATCCGGAGCGGGACCCCCAGGGCGGTCGCGACGGCGGAGGTCAACGCCTCCAGGCCATCCGCATCTGAGAGATCGCAGAAGTAGATGCCTCCAGGGTAGTCCCGCACCGCCTCTTGGGCATACCGCGCCGCGAGCCGAGTCTTTCCGGAGCCCCCGGTGCCTGTCAGGGTGATCAGGTTTGCCTTGCCGGCTTTGGTGCTAGACCGTAACACCTCAAGCTCATCGCCGCGGCCGATGAACTCCCCCGAATAGAACGGGACTACACAGGTCACCTCGCTCTCCTGGAGGGTCCAATTAGGGTCACCATCCATGATCGCGGTGCGGTCCTCGATGCAGCTGTCCAACGCCATGGTTGGCGCTGTCGGCGAGGGCGCCGCGATGAGCGCCGCGGGCGGCAAGTCTATGCCGCTTGACTCCACCCTTTGCACCCAGGCCTTAAGCAGGCGCTGCACATGGACTGCGTCTGGGGGCCTATGGGCTGGATCAACCTGCAAGAGGGCGTCCCGCACCTCGATAAGCTCAGCGGGGCATGCTCCGGGAAGGCTCGGCACGTGCTCGAAATGCCGCCCCAGAAAGAGAGGGCTCTTGACTTCCCCGAAGGTCGCCTGCCCTCGTAAACATTCGTCCAGAATGAGCCCGAGCGCGTACAGGTCGGTCTGCGGTGTGAGAGCCCCTCCCCTGAAATACTCGGGGGCCATATACCTCGGCGTCCCCGCGAGCCCACCCGACTCCAAGGCCTTGGGCGTCCCGGAGTCCCACCGGCGCGCGATCCCAAAATCGAGGACTCGCGTGATCTCCCCTCTCCCGGAGATCGCCTCGGTCATGAGGTTGCCGGGCTTGAGGTCTAAGTGGAGGACCCCGCTCACGTGGGCTTCGGCGAGGGATTCGCACGCCTCGCTGACGATGCGCGCCGCTCGCTTGGGTGCCATGGGCCCCAAGGCAAGCTCCTCCGACAGCGTGCTGCCGCCGATCAGCTCCATCGCGAAATAGGCGTGCCCGTCGGAGGTTTTGCCATAATCATATAGGCGGACCGTATGTGGGCTCCGGAGCCGACCAATGATTCGAGCTTCCCCCTCAAAACGTCCCGTGGCGGCGTCGTCGTCCTCCGGGAAGTGGCACACCTTCAAGGCGACGGGTCTGTCGAGGGGCGACTGAAGTGCGTAATAGACGGTGCCAAAGCCGCCACGCCCAAGGATCCGCTGTATCAGGTACCGGCCTCCTACTAGAGACCCTGGGCCTATCGCCTGGTAACCGTCCCTCATCGTTCTGCTGATGCCCCCTTGTGCTGAATGACGTGTTCGGGCTCCCCAATGTCACTAGGGTACTCGAAGCAATTCGTGGATGAACCCCTCAGCAGATCAAGGGCCACGGAAACTGGGACCAGCGCCGTGCGCGTGGCTTCCCTTGGTGGCGGTCAGCGTTTAAGGAGAGGCCTCTAGCTCTTCGATGAGGGCGTCCAAGTAACCGATCCGGCGTCGCGGAGAGAGGTCGACATACTCTGAGACCGACTCGATGGCGGGCCGAATGTTCTCTCCGGCGAGCTCAACGATGAAGTCTAACCGTGATTCGATGGCGTCGCTGATTGACGACGTCTCGCTCAAACAGTGGATGTCAGCCGGGACAAGAAAGCGCTGATAAGTCGCGCCCTCACTCAACACATCGAGGGTGCGGCGACCCCAGAGGCGAACGTCCGGCTCCAATGACCGAACGACGCTCGCGACCAGATCAAATGGCGCGATCTCTCCTACGGGGATGACCCCCGATGGGCTGGGCCTATCGGACCTCAGGAAGACGTCTAGGTAGTCGTTGCCGGGTGTCTCACTCCAAGACTCATCATGGACGTGCAGCGTGACCGTGTCGGTGTCCGGATCATAGCTCCCAAGGCTTGGCTGGGCTACACCCTGGGCCGGTCCGCCATCCCGGGCGATCTCCTCATAGGTCTCTACGTCCGCGAGTGTGCGAAGCTGGCCCTCGGGGTTCTCTAGCCGACGCTGCCTCTGGCCAGCGATTTTCGCTCCAACGTCCACGATCGCCCTCTTGCTGAGGCGGGCCAGACGAGCGGCGGTGATAAAGTCCAGCGCGCGGCTCTGGATCCCATGGACCAGCTGAACCCGGCTCATTCCAATAAGCTTTGAGAGGCCCTTATCGCCCGCGATGACGATGAGCACCTCGAAGGCGACGCGCCCGGTGACCTCACACACGAGCTGAACCCGCTCGTCGTGGTTAAGCTCTCCGAACCAATCAGTCCCGCTGTCTAAGGCGAGCCAAAGCTCGGGGATCGACCGCCGGATCGTCGCCAGCAGCTCTAATAGTCTCCGCTTGTCTTCGTCGGCTGTGGCACGGATCCGCGCGAGCGCCTCCTCGTCGGTGGCCGCCATCATGAGGTCTGCGGTGCGCTGAATGACCTCTCGGCCGATGCGACCAATTAGGCCCGCCAG
>CALELH010000299.1 GCA_937902595.1 uncultured Myxococcales bacterium | reverse complement strand
TGATCATCACTTTCAGCGCCAACCGCCTCCTCAGCCCACTCCGAGCGCTGCGAGCCGGAGTCGACCGCATCGCACGCGGCGAATACGGGCAGCCGGTTAAGACCTCAGATAAAGGAGAGCTAGGCGCGCTGGCGACCGAGGTAAACAGGATGGCTGAGGCGATTCAGCGCCGTGACGAGCAGCTTGGAGCGCAACAAAAGCAACTACTTCACCGAGAGCAGTTGGCGACGGTCGGGCGCATGTCGGCGCAAATTACCCATGAGCTGCGCAACCCGTTGAGCAGCATTGGTCTGAACTCTGAGCTGCTTATGGAAGAGCTAGAGATCGATGGAGACACCCAGCGCCTGTCGACGGCTCGCGAGTTATTGGTCAACATCATTAAAGAGGTCGAGCGGCTCAAGGAGATCACCGAGGAATATCTGCGGTTCGCGCGACTACCGGTACCCGAGCGCACCCTCGTTGACCTCAATCACACCGCGGCCGAGCTGCTGGAGTTCGTCAGAAGCGAGATGGAACTCGCCGGCGTTAAGACGCGCCTGGACGCTGACCCCGCGAGTCGCTCAGCGTTCGCCGACCCCAATCAAGTCCGGGCCGCGCTCCTAAACCTTCTGAGAAACGCGCGAGAGGCGATCGGAGACCAGGGCGGGCATGTCGTCATGCGTGTTCGAAGCTTAGGAGAACTGGTGACGACCGAGGTCACCGATACAGGGCCAGGCATTCCCGAGGGCGTCAGTGATCAGCTCTTTGACCCTTTCTTTAGTACGAAGCCACAAGGTACGGGTCTTGGTCTATCGATGGTTAAGCAAATCGCTGAAGCCCATGAAGGCTCCGTAACCATCGAACGCTCCGAGGCAGGTGGAACGACAGTCAGGCTCAGCTTTCCTGTCGCCGACCCAAAGGCCCAGCCGGAGGTAGAGTCATGAAGATAACCGTCATGTCTTACAATGTTCGGGTGGGTATAGAGAGCTCTCTGACGGACATCGCCGAAGGCATCCTCTCTGTCAGTTCCCCCGACCTGGTCGCGTTCCAGGAGATTGGGGTTCACTGGAACATGGGCGAGAAGGTGCACCAACCTCAATTTATCGCCGACCGAATTGGACTACCGCATGTGTCCTTCGCCGGCGCTTTAACTGACCCTGAAGGGGGCCAATTCGGTGTCGCCCTCGCATCCCGATATCCGATCGGTCAAGAGTCGGTCACCTTGCACCACCAAATCACGGACGAGCAGCGCGTCTTCTTGCAGGCCCGGATAAACGCCCCTACCCCCTTCGAAGTGCTGACGTCTCATCTCAGCGTTGAGCCCGAAGAGCGATTGCACCAAGCCCGCGCCCTCAGTCAGCGCGCGTCGACGATTCGCGGTCCGAAATTGGTGATTGGAGACTTCAACGCTCGGCCAGAATCTTTGGAGTACGCTGAGCTCACCTCAAACCTGACGGACTGCTTTGCTCGGTCAGGCGATGGGCCAGCTGAGACCTTTAGCGTTAAGGAGCCACACCGCCAGATTGACTACATCCTATGCGGTGGTGGTTTCATACCCGGTCCCCGGAGCTGGGTAGCGCGCTCAGTCACCGCGAGCGACCATTTTCCACTGCTGGCCGAAATTCATATTCCGTGAATGGAATCCTCACACTCGCCATGCTATCTGAAAGCCTGTACTGTTACAGGTAGAGTGATACTCCAGTGACCGTTCCCCAAGACCTCAAGGAGGCCTGACCCGTGTCCCGCCTAATCGTGATGACCCCAGACGGAGGCCAGCACGAGCAAAACTTACGAGCGATTAACACCTTGGGTCGACACCCAGAACAGACGGTGCAGATCCTCGATCGAGTCGTGAGTAAAGAACACGCGCTCATCACATTTACAGATGGCGACTACTGGCTTCAGGATATTGGCAGCAGAAACGGCACTTTCATAAACGGCGTTCAGATCCGAGGGCGAACCCGGCTCAAGGATGGCGACACGATTAGCCTTGGGGCGACGCGCATCTTCTTTGTCGGAGACAGCCCTGAGAGCCGAGTACGACAGCTGTCCGGCAACGTTACGATTCACGCGATGGCCTCCGAGACTGCGATTCGCTCACGGCTACAGGCCATCGAGGCGCAGCAGAGAGAGTTCTTACCTGAGTCAGATATCGTCGATGAACACACATTAAGGCAGGACTACGAGAAGCTCCGAGTCGTCTTCGAACTCAACACCGCCTTAGGTGATGGGACCGACCTTGAGGACCTCCTCAACAGGATTCTCGATAAAGCCTTGGAGTTCTCTGGCGCCGATCGTGGGGTTATCCTCTTACTTAATCAGGATAATGTCCCTGAGCCTCGAGCGTACAAGAATCGCCAAGGTAAAGATGAGCATCTTGACCTCTCCAGTACGATATTGAACGAGGTGATGACCCAGCATAACGCCGTGCTCTCCAGCGACGCCACTATGGACAGTCGCTTCGGCGGTAGCCACAGCATCATTATGCAAGGAATCCGCAGCGCGATGTGCGTTCCGCTCATGGCAGGCCCAGAGATACTAGGGATGATCCAACTCGACACGCGGATCGCTACGGGGGTCTTTACTGAGAAGGATCTCCAGATACTCACGGTGTTCGCTAACGAGGCTGCGCTGCGGATCGCAAACGCTAATCTAGCGCTCGCCGCCGAGGCCGATGCCATCGCTCGGCACAACCTCTCACGACTGCTCTCGCCTAACCTCGTAGAAGAGGTGGTTACAGGGGCGATCGCGGTTGAACAGGGCGGGCAGACGCGGGAAGCGACCGTGCTCTTCATGGACATCTGCGGCTTCACCCCGATGAGCGAAAAACATGATCCACAGGCCGTAATTGGGATCCTTAACGAGTTCTTCGAGATCATGGTGGACATCGTCTTCCGTCACGACGGCACCCTGGACAAGTTTATCGGCGATGAACTCATGGCCGTCTGGGGGGCTCCTGTGCACCAAGATGACCACGCCGAGCGAGCGGTCCGAGCCGCTCTTGAGATGCAGAGCAGCCTCGCCGACTTCAATCGCTTCAGGGTCGCCAACGGAGCTGACCCTATCCTGGCGCGAACAGGCCTAAATTGCGGGACCTTAGTGGCTGGGTACATGGGTTCAACCAAGACGATGTCATACACCGTCATCGGTGACACAGTGAACACCGCTGCCCGTCTCTGTCAGCGCGCCGTCGCGGGCCAAATACTCACAACGACCCCCGTACTTGAGTCTCTGGGACCACGGCTACACGTTGATGACCTCGGCGCCGCAACGCTCAAAGGTAAGGCCAACGCGACCCCCCTCTACCAGGTGTTGAGTCTCGACTGAGCACCTCGACGCGGGAAGGTTCTTCTACGCTCGACTGTTCATGAATGTTATGGGATGTTCGCAGCGTTTGAGTACGCTCATAATCCGTATCTAAGTATGCAAAATCGCGATAAAGGGCCCTAACCGATGCAGCCAACCATGCTGATCGTCGACGACGACACATCGAACCTCGCGAGCCTCCTCAAGATATTCGAACGATTAGACCTGCGCGCCCTGCCTGCGGCTGATGGTAGCGAGGCCCTCAAGACACTCCGCGAGAAGTCCGTTCACATCGTGCTCACCGATCTCATGATGCCCGGAATGAGCGGTGTGGAGTTGTTGAAGAACGTCAAGGCGCTGTCGCCAGACACCGAGGTCATTATGATGACCGCATACGGTACGATCGAGCGGGCCGTTGAGGCGATGCGAGAGGGCGCGTACGACTTCGTCACTAAACCTTTTCGCCGGGCCGAGATTGAGCGTGTCGTGACCAGGGCGATTGAAAAGCAGACGCTCCTAGCCGAGAACCGCTCCCTTAAGGAGCAGCTCAAGGATGCTCGCCAAACCCACTCATTTACCGGTGGTATCATTGGCAACGCACCAGCCCTGAGACAGGTTCTAGATGTCGCTCGCCAGGCGGCCCCCTCAACGGCGACCGTCCTCCTGATGGGCGAAAGCGGCACAGGGAAAGAGCTGTTCGCTCGCGCAATTCACAGATTGTCGCCCAGAGTCGAGCGGCCCTTCATCGCGGTCAACTGCGGAGCCTTACCCGACACGATCATTGAAGCGGAGCTGTTCGGTGCTGAGCGAGGTGCATACACAGGGGCACACGCGACCCGCGATGGCCGCTTTATGCGAGCCCATGGAGGCACACTCTTCCTCGACGAGGTCGGTGAGTTGGCGCCGCACGTCCAGGTAAAGCTCCTCCGAGTGCTGCAGTCTGGTGAATTTGAGCGTGTCGGAGGAACCGAGACCCTGCGCGCCGACTGCAGAATCATCGCGGCGACAAATCGAGACCTTGAGCAGGCCGTTAAGTCAGGTGACTTCAGAGAGGATCTTTACTATCGCCTGAATGTGATCCCGATGACCGTCCCGCCCCTCCGCTCTCGCCGAGATGATGTTCCCTTACTCGCCGATCACTTCGTTCGACTATACGCGAACAAGAACGGTAAGGAGATCGCCGGACTCTCATCAAGGGCTCGAGAGAAGCTCGTCGACTATGCCTGGCCGGGCAATGTTCGAGAGCTAGAGAACACGATAGAACGCGCGGTCGTTCTGTCCAAATCTGAGATTCTCGACGAGACCGACCTGCCCGATGGCATCGTTGACGAAGCGCGCGCAGCCGACGCCCTTAGCTTTCCTATCGGGACGCCCCTCGAAGAGATCGAACGACGCGCGATCCGAGAGACCCTCCGATTTACGGACGGCGACAAGAAGCGCGCCGCTCAATTACTCGGCATCGCGACGAGAACGATATATCGCAAGCTTGATTAACTGCCTTTTTGTCATCCACGTCTCTCCAGGAACGTCCCCACTGACAATTTGACAATCATTAATACGAGAAAAGCGTCATCTGACGCCTTTCCCCGCCTCAAATCAGTTAGTTTACCCGGAAGTCACTCCAGGCACGATTCTTGTATCAGCACAGCTAAAGCACTCATTCGTGCGCAATTTTTTTGTGCCCAGGATAGGGAATGGAAAGCATCGTCAAACGATACTTCTGGATTGTGAATCTGCTGTTGCTCGCTGGGATCGCGTTCCTGGCAGCGCTGGTGTTCAATAATCTACTGGCCGAAAAGATCGTCGGCCTAGAGACCACCACCGCGCAGAAGAAGACCAAGAAGAAAGCATCTAAGCAGCAAAACCTCGCCGCTGGCGAATGGGCAGAGATCATTGTCCAACGCAACCTCTTTAACTCTGAGCCCCCTGATGCGGGGCCGCCTGAGTCCGACGGAGGTGAGACCGACGCTGGTCCGGCCATGGATCCGACCAAGATCCCAACAAATTTGGAGGACTGCGCTAAGAGCGACGCCCCCGTTAGGTTAAGCGCGACGATGCTGGCTGAACCGGAGGAGTGGTCCCTCGCGGCCGTAGAGGAAGAAGGTAAAGACCGCCTGGTTCGCGCCGGAGTCATGGTCGGTGACCACGAGCTGGTCGCGATTCGCCGCGGATGGATAGTCCTCGCTGAGGGCACCAAGTTCGAATGTGTGGAGATCGGCGGAGCAAAGAAGAGACGCCCGAATCGATATGGGAGTTCATCATCCTCATCGAACTCTAGTCGCTCTAAGTCTAGCTCTAAGTCGAAGAAGAATAAGTACAAAGAAGGCATCAAGAAGACCGGTAAGAACGCCTACGACATTGACAAAAACTCTCTCAACGAGTGGTTGGACGACATCGGCACCCTCAGCCGTCAGGCGCGCGTTATCCCCCATTACCGCGGTGGAAAGCCCCAAGGGTTCAAGATCGTCGGCGTCCGACCTGGCAGTTTATAT
Organism: uncultured Myxococcales bacterium; assembly: GCA_937902595.1. Classification (GTDB taxonomy): domain Bacteria; phylum Myxococcota_A; class Bradymonadia; order UBA7976; family UBA1532; genus UBA1532. Next base: position 2,159 of record CALELH010000299.1, on the reverse strand, counting down.
ACGAATCTCGGTATCCGCTCTGGTGACATCCTTAAATCGGTCAACGGTGAAGAGGTCACTAGCCCGACGAAAGCTTTGGAACTCTACGAAAAACTTAAGACTTCGGACAGCGTCACGCTCGATATCGAGCGACGCGGCCGAAAGGCGACCTACGAGTACAATATCAAATGAAGAATTACGTACGAATCGCCCTCAGCCTTGCGCTCCTCGCAGGCTCCGCATTGTCTCCTCTCGCGTTCGCGCAAGATAAGGCAAAACTCAAGCTGCCAAGCCCTCCTAGCATCAAGACGATGAAGAAGGGCACAAAGAAGATAAAGGACCTTAAACGGCCCAAGATCGGCAGCCCCTTCGTGAAGGTCCCGGCCCTCCAGAAGAAGGGACTCAAGACACCGGCCTTCAGCCGTAAAGAGTCCCCCTCTCTGAAGTCAGGTAAGAATAAGACCAAGAAGGCCGCTTCAACGAAGCCAAAAGCGGCTGCGTCTGCCAAGAAGCAGAAGAAGGAGACCAAGAAGGAGGTCCCTGCTTGGCGTAAGAAGGAAAAGAAGAGTGAAGAGGCGACCAAGCTCGGGAGTGATTTCGAGAAGAACTGCGCGAAGCTTAAGCCCGGAGTCAAGGTCAGGCTCGACATCTATGACCAAGGCCTAGATAGCATCGTTAAGGTCTTCGCCTGTATGACAGGCAAAAACATCATCTTGTCGAAATCCCTCAAGGGAAAGAAGATCACCATCTTCTCACCTGAGCTGGTCACCGCCAAGGAAGCAGAGCGCGCTTTCTACACCGCTCTAGAGGCCAACGGCTACACGATCTCTAAGCAAGGTAAGTTCCTTCGAATCATCGACATCAAGGATTTCGCGCGTTACCCCGACCCCCTCTTGCCGGAGTCAAAGACTCCAGCGGAGGTCGATAGGATGGTCACTCAGATCATCACTTTGAAGCATGTCGACGCGGCAGAGATTAATGAAGTTTTGAGCAAGATGGCCAGCTCGAACGCACAGTTCATCGTCTATCAGCCCAATAACTCACTGATTATTACTGAGCTCGCCAGCAACCTCCGCAAGCTTAGAGGCCTGATCGCGGACCTAGATGTGCCGGGAGGCCAGGAGGAGCTTTGGATTTACCAAGTGCTCCATGCGGAAGCGGGTGAAATCGCCCAGAAGATTCTGGAGGTCTTCGAGAAAGACAAGTCCTCTAGTAGCAGTAAGAAGAAAAGAAAATCTCGGAGTAAGAAGCGCAGCAAGAAGCGCGGTTCGGCTGATTCGACCAGCGTCGGTCAATCAGAACTCGACGCGAGAGTAAGCAAGGTCATCTCAGATGACCGGACCAACCGTTTGCTGATCGTCTCCACCAAGCGCTCTTACCGACGAGTTAAGAAGCTCATCCAGCGACTCGACATCGCCGTCGAGGGTGATGGCCAGGTTCACATCCACCAGCTTAATCACGCGAAGTCTACGGACCTGGCTAACGTCTTAAGCAACCTCAGCAGTAATCAGAGAAAGGGCTCATCACGCTCACGTAAGCGTAAGTCTAAGTCCTCTCGAAAGAGTAAATCTAAGTCTAGTAAATCCGGCGCAACGTCTGCAGCCCTGTTTGAGGGCGAGGTCAGCGTAACCGCCGACGAAGATACGAACTCCCTCGTCATTACCGCGAGTCTCAAGGATTATTTGGCACTCAAGCGGGTTATCGATGTCCTGGACCGGCCTCGGCGTCAGGTGTTTATTGAGGCCGTCATTATGGAGGTCTCAGTTACCAATAAGCGGGATCTCGGGATCGCTGCCCACGTCGGCTATGACCCGTCCTTTAGTGGTGAGAAGGGCCTTATGGTCTTTGGCAACCCGGCGGGCGGGAGCAGCCTGCTGGACCTGACGAGCGCCGCATCCTTAACCGGCTTAGCGGTGCAGGGCCCACCGATCACGATCGAAGGCATCAGCCTACCGTCCTTTGGCGCCGTCATGCGCGCGCTGGCCACCAACACGGATGTGAACGTCTTGAGCACTCCACATATTCTCACAACGGATAATGAACAAGCTGAGATCGTCGTGGGTGAGAATGTCCCCTTCGTGAGTGGCTTTGTTGGTGGAGGCGGCCTGCCCAGCGGCGGTGGACTCGGCGGACTGAGCGGAGCTGCGGGTGGCCTGGGCGGCTTAGGTGGCCTGCTCGGC
>CALELH010000298.1 GCA_937902595.1 uncultured Myxococcales bacterium | reverse complement strand
AGTCGAGCCATGTCGGCCTGAGGGCCTGATGCATCCCTAAGGATGGCCGCGTCCTCAAGAGCGGTGGCGTCGTCGCCGACGTCGTCAGGAGCCCGCGAGTCTTCTGTCTGTAGTCCGTTTGCGTCCGACTGTGAGTCCGACGAGATGGGTTGATTGCATCCGACTGTCAGGAGGAATAAGGCGAGCAGCGCTATACGCATGGGGTCCTCAATGTGGGTGGGTACCCAATTAGAATGACCCTCTAGGCTCAATGGATCAAGACGCTATCTGCGCTTCTAACGGTCCAGCAGCTACCGGAGTGAGGCGTCGTTGGCCGTGGCATGCAGCTTCGGTAGGAACGACCGCTTGAGCTTGAGCAGTCGCTCGAACTTGACCTTCTCTCGGGCGTTTGTGTAGAGCACTTGCGGCCTCACATATTCGCCTTCGATCAGGAAATCCTTCATGTCGATGAACTTGATCGGGGTGCTGGCTGACTCGGTCTGCGCGTGTCCAATCCCTGGGATGCTCATAGACACGAGCAGAAGTAAACAGAGGGTCTTCTTCATCTTCTCTCCGCTGGCAGGTGAGCGGCTCTCTGGGAGAACAGCTGTGGTCTGTCCAAAGCCCGGGATGATAAGTCCCGAGTGATCTGTACAGATCAAACCAACGCCCATAGGGCAGCCAATATTCCCAGGCCGTTTAGCGGATTTCGGCAGAGCCCTCGTCTAGAGTTCGATCTGCATCGCCGTCTTTTGGGCCACGTGAGGCTTGATCACGTTGCGAATGGCATCAACATGATGGGGGTGCTTCGAGTAAGTCTTGAAGTCTTCTACCCCGGCGAAATCGGCGATAATCCCAATGTCCGCGGTGTTGTCGCTGACACATAGGTCTTGCCCAAAGCTGTAGTCCGCGATCTCTGGGATGTTGGCGGGCATGCTCTGCAAGGACGCCTTTATCTGCTCGATGGCGTCGGCGCTGGTCTCTTCCTTAAACTTCAGAAGCACAATGTGGCGGATCATCTCTAAACTCCTCGTTTCCTAATCCCCCAAGGCGCTCAGTTTGCTGATGAGCACCGGCTTTGTGTCGGGGGTGTTTTTGTCTCTTTTCTACCCGCTAGGCGGCGGGCCCGGCGCCAGATCTGGGCGCTGCGATCTCCTGAGGCGGAAGGGTCGCCGTGCGATTGTCCTCCAAGCCTACCGGTCTCACGACGATAAATTCAGGCGCCCGCTGGTCCCAGTTCTGGATCAGAGTAATGGCACGCGGGCTCCCTGTTGCCATAGCGAAGTGCTCGACCAGGCTACGGAGCCAAGTGGCATTCTCAGTGTTCATCGGTACGGTCTCTACGTCTCCGTGGAGGCGCTCGGCGTTCACGCCATCTTCGTCCAATAGGAAGAGGGTTCCGCCCGTCATGCCGGAGCCGATGCAGGGGCCACATGATCCAAGCACTACCCCGGTTCCCCCCGTCATGTACTCGAAGGCGTACTTGCCTACGCCTTCGCAGACCATGGTCGCACCTGAGTTTCGAACACCAAATCGCTGCCCCGTTCTTCCGGCGACGAACAGGGTGCCTCCCGTGGCCCCATAGCCGACAGTGTTCCCGGCGAGGTGAGGGGCGCCCTGACCATCTCTGCCTTCGGGGGCGACGATGACGATCTGCGCGTCTCCGCTCATCGCTGCCCCAACGGTGTCATTGGCGTAGCCTTCAAGTCTCAGGTGCATTCCGGTGGTCGCGGCGAACCCGAAACCTTGGCCGACGTAACCCTTCGCGACCAGATCGATCTGTGAGCCGCTGGGCAGCGCACCCGTTTGAGCGATACGGCCTGCGAGGCGAGCGCCTACAGCCTGGTCAGCCGTAGTGACCTGGTGCTCGAGCAGAGCGACCTTTACCTCACCACCAAACACCGCCTCTGCAGCCTTAAGGAGCTCGCGGTCGACGGCTCCGATGGGCCGTCGTGTTGGAGGTGGGGTCATGGCGGGGGACTCTGGGGCCATATCGAGCAGGAGTTCAGAGAGGTCGAGGTTGTCCCATCGTCGCTCCCCCGTGCCGATTTGCATCAAGAGGTCGGTCCGGCCGACCAGCTCCCTTGGGTGCCGCAACCCCAAGCGGCTCAAGATGGCGCGAACGTCCTCTGCTACGCAGAGTAGATAACGGGTGACGCCGTCCCTTGCTTCGATATACCGCTGCTCATCAGCCGTCTCGGCGACGATGTTGTCTCTATTGGCGACCATGAAGTACTTGTCTACCCGAGCCTCGTCCTGGGTCGCGAGGCCCACGGGACATTTGCCGCCCTGACAGCCTCTACAAAAAACACAGTTCTCAGCCACCATAAGTGGAGTTCCAAGGGCCACCTCGTCAGCGCCAAGAGCGAGGGCCATCGCCACGTCAAAGCCACGCTTAATGCCACCGTCTGCTCGCAGTCGGACCCAGTCGCGGATCCCATTGGCGACCAGGTATTGATGGGCGTCCGTGAGCCCCAACTCGAGGGGCAGTCCTGCGTGAAGTATGGACCCGGAGGCCGCGGCACCGGTGCCCCCCTCAAATCCGCTGATGGTTATGATGTCGGCGCCGGCCTTTGCCACGCCTACGGCGATGGTGCCGAGGTTCGTGACCGATGGTGTCTTCACTCCAATACGAGCCTTGGGGTTCACTGCCCGTAGATTACGGATCAGCTGTGCGAGGTCCTCGATGCTGTAGATGTCGTGGTGAGGCGGTGGGCTGATCAGCGCGACGCCCGGCTGGGTCCGACGGATACTCGCGATCTCAGCGGTGACCTTGTGGCCAGGTAAGTGGCCGCCTTCGCCGGGCTTGGCGCCCTGACCGATCTTAATCTCCAACTCATCGGCGCCCATGAGATACTCGGCGTCAACGCCAAATCGGCCACTGGCGACCTGCCTGATCCGATTGCGGTCCTCGGCCCAAATACCGCCTGGATTCCGTCTGCGATCCTCGCCGCCTTCTCCTGAGTTAGAAGCGGAGCCAAGCTGGTTTAGGGCCGCTGCGATTGCCCTGTGCGCTGTTGAATGAATCGCGCCGTGGGACATGGCCGCTCCCCGGAGCGTGCCGCGGGCGATCTCTCTCGCGTCACTCACCTCGTACACAGGGATCGGGTCGTCGAATTTGAAGCGCAGTAGGTCCCTCAAATAGACAGGTGGCGTAGAGTCGAGGAGGGCGTTGAAGCGGTCGTAGGCCCCGCCGCCGTTCCCCTCGCGTGCAACCTCTTGGAGCGCTCGCGTCACCTCTTTCCTATAGATGGATACGTTCTGATTCTGTGCGAGTGGGCCCTCGCCGCCTCCAGCGCGCATCACGATGTCTTCATAGACGTCGGCCATGGTCAGTCCACCCACTCGGCTGGGGGTGTCGGGGAGGTAGTAATCGACGATGTCGGGGGATAGGCCGATCGCCTCGAACAGCGCTGAGCCGTGATACCCAGCGGAGGTGGTGATGCCCATCTTCGACATGATCTGGCGGACCCCACCGACCAGGGCCTTTGTCAGGTTGCCTCTGCAGGTGAGAGGGTCGGCGCGTCCAACTTGGTCGGCGTGGGCGAACATTACCCATGGATTGACCGCGGCCGCCCCGTATGCCAGCAAGACCGCGATGTCATGGCTCTCGTGCACAGCACCGGTGGAGACCACGAGACTGCAGGGGCGACGACACCCCGCGCGGGCCAATCGCCGGTGGATGAAGCCAACGGAGAGAGGAGCAGGGACCGGCAGTCGCTCCGACTCGAGGATCGCGCGGTCGCTGACCATGAGAAGGTTCGCTCCACCACGGACCGCAGAGACCGCCTCGTCGGCGAGGGCGTGTAACCGGGCGTCGAGGGCGGTGGCGTCCCCTATCTCGAAGGTCGCGTCGAGGGTGTGGGTCTTGAGCTCGGGATATCGGTCCGACTCTAGATCAGTAAACCCCTCGTTGGTGAGGACCGGGTGAGGCAGCTTGACCTGTGCTCCCACCGCTTCGCCCTGCAGGTCGGGAGAGCTGCCGAGGTACACCGAGGTGTCCATCGCCGCGCCCTCTCGCAAGGGATCCACAGCGGGGTTAGTCACGACCGCCACGACCTGATTAAGGAAGCTGTATAGCCGACTCCCGTTCCGGCTAAATACGGCGAGTGGACGGTCGTTGCCCATGGAGTGGACTGGTTCTTTACCGAGCTTCACCATCTGACGTAGTCGCTGCACACGCTGGCGTGTCCAGCCGAAGGAGTTCAGCACGTCGTTCGGTACGGTCAGGCTCTCGAGGCTATCGGGGGCCGGCTGGCTTGAGAAGCCGATGGCCGCCTGTGTGGCTGCGACGCTCCTCCTGCGACCCACGAACCAGCTTGACGTCTCTTCGGGCGGGATGAAAGTCCCCGCCTCAAGGTCTACGACGAGGGTCCCTCCTGGCTCGAGTTGGCCATCTTGGTCGATGACCTTTGGGTCAACGGAGACGGCGCCAAACTCGCTCGCGACGACGAGCTCGCGGTCTTTCGTGAGGACCCACCGCAGCGGTCGCAGCCCCATCCTGTCGAGCTGCGCCACTAGGTGCTTCCCATCGGTGGCGACCAGGGCTGCCGGACCTTCCCACGCACCGAGGGAGCCCAACGCTCTACGCGCGTGCTCAAACCACTGTCGTTGCTCTGGGTCTGTCACCTCTTCGACCCAAGCGGGAGGTACCGCTAGTCGCATGGACTCCGGCAGATCTTGGGCGCCGAGTTGGAGGAGTAGATCGGCGGCCCGGTCTAATTGAGCGGAGTCGCTTCCATACCTCATGAGGATGGGTACCCCACCTCGGCGGCGCCGAGCTACGTCGCGGACCGACCGGGTGTTTGCGGAGATCGTGTTGATCTCCCCGTTGTGAGCGATCAACCGGAACGGTTGAACGAGATGCCAGTTGGAGAAGGTGTTGGTCGCAAAGCGGCGGTGCCCTAGGACGACGGACGTCTTGAGGACTGGGTTTTGTAGGTCCTTATAGAACTTTGGGAGCTGCTGAGCCGTCGCGAGGGCCTTGTACACCACCGTGTGCTGACTGAGGGAGGGGAGCGCCACCTGACCACTCAGTTCGGCCTCGACGGCGCCGCGGGCGTCTCGGAGGGCCGAATCAATGTCTTCCGAAGCGAGGTGGCCGCGCCCGACGAGGATCTGCCGCATGATCGGGGTGTCCACGCGGGCTCGCTCCCCGATGGCGCTTGGGTCCACTGGAACCTCCCGCCACCCCAAGGGTTGTAGTCCGCGAGTACGTAAGATCGAGTCGACGTCCCGCTCGATCTCGCGAATGTTACGCTCTCCCACCTGGAACCACACTGTGCCGACCGCCAGAGGTTCATCATCCGCCAGGTGTCGGCCTGGGGCGACATAGGGCAGAAAGAACTCGCGGTCGATCCCAATCAGCAGACCGGCGCCATCGCCGGTCTCCCCGAGAGAGCCACCGCGGTGCTCCATGCAGCAGATACTCGCAAGAGCCCGCTCAATGAGACTATGGGTGGCCACACCGTCTAGCTGCGCGAGGGCGACGATGCCGCAGCCTCCGCGCCCTGGATCACTCTCGATGTGGTGTCGTCGCTGACTCAGTGTCTTCATGATTCCCCGATCTAGGTGCCGCTCTGGTTGGCCCAGAGACTCCCACCGACACACGCTCGTGGAGATGATCACCATCTCCTATGCGAACCTACCTAAAGGTAGGTTGTGGAGGCTAATGGTTTTGCCTCCGTTTTGGAAGCGTGAATCACTAATGAGTTAATCTTCTCTCAGGGGGCGCCGTCTCAAGCTTGAAGATGGCCCTGTCCGGAGGCGTCGATGATCCCAGACGCGTTGGCACACCAGACGTCCTCGTCTTGCGCCAGTTTGGCGATCAGCGAATCAAACTTCTTTATTCGATGTGGCTGGCCCATCAGCCAAGGGTGGATGGAGAGAGCCAGCATGCGACCGCCTTTTCGGGTGGCCTCACGGCGCAGGAAGCTCATGGCGTCTGACACTTGCTCTACGTAGCTGTCCATAGAGTGGAGGTTGTTCATGAGGATGAATGTGTCCTCAAGCTCCGTGCTCATAGGGAGCGCTACGAGCGGGCGGGTACGGGTCTTGAAGCGATAAGGCAGGGCGTCATTCACCCAATCACACATATAGGTGATGCCATTTTCGGCCAATAAATCTGGTGTCTGGAAGCTCTGGCTCTTACCGGGACTCAGCCAGCCGGCGACGGGTTGCCCGGTGAGGTCCCGCAGGGCGTTGACGGTCTCGTGGACCCGCTCGGCCTCTAGATCGACGTTGATCTCGCTGTGGTGTAACGCGTCCATGTGTAGGCCATGGGCGATAATCTCGTAGTCCCGATCCACGACGCGACGAGTGAGGCTGGGGTACCTGCGGGCAACCTCAGCGTTCATGGCGATCGTCGGAGAGACACCGTGACGCTCCAAGGACTGTAGCACGCGAAAGACGCCCACTCGGTTTCCATAATCGCGAAGGGTGAAATGCCGGAGATCAGGGTAGGGCATGCGCATGCCCCCCGGCACTGGGAAGGTCTTGTCCTGTTGAGCTAAGGGGAAGAATTGGAGGCTCACGTTCACCCACAACGCGACCTTCTTACCATCGGGCCACTGAACAGGCGGTCTCTGGTCGATCATGGACCAGCTGTAACGATCGTGGTCCATGCCGGGTCGGCGATGGTCATATTCAAGAAGGGGGTTTTGGCTGGTCATGGTCGGTCAGCCTCCTTGAGACCAGCCCGAATGGACGCCTCGGCTGCTTCGTAATGGTGTTCGCTGAAGTGTGCGGCGATCTCGCGACCGGTGGCGAGCCAGACATCGTCATGCTGGGTAATATACTCGAGCGCCTCTTCAAAAGCGCCCAGACGGTGCGGGCAGGCTACCTGATAATTATGGGTTGGTATGCACATCACCGTGCCCGAGGTTGACCCCTCCTCGTAGAGGACGTCGAAGGCGTCTCTGAGCATCTGACCGTATTGGCGCGGTGGGACCTTATTGACCACGTAGGCGATGGTGTCATTCAGCTCCAAGGAGTAGGGGATGGACACCATCTTGCGACCGCTCCGGGTCTTCAAAGGGGTGGGCTGGTCGTCATGAAATAGGTCGCAGCTATAGAGGACGGTGTCGTCCCCAAATAGCTCCGAAGACACCTCGGCGAAGAGGTCTAAGGTGTGCTCGGTGTGGGACAGGGCTGGAGCAAGATATCCAGAGCAGGTCTGCCCTCCCTTCTCCAGAATGGTCTGCAAGGAGTCTCTCAACATTTGGCGTTCTTCAGCTTCACTCAAGGTGTAGTTGTAGCGGGTGTTGTATACGCCATGGCTGAAGAGCTCGTAGTCCCGCTCGTTGCACATCTCGATGATCTCGGGATGATGGTCACAGAGCGCAGACGAGAGCGAGACCGAGGCGCGGATTCCGAAGCGATCCAAGACCTCCATTTGCCTAGCCGCCCCCACGCGGTTCCCATAGTCGCGAATCCCATAGCCAGCGATGTCAGGGTTCGGGCGCTTCCACGGTGTTCGCTGTGGGTTTAGCGGTGGGTTATATTCGTAAAACTCGAAATTGGGGGCGACCCAGAGCGCGACACGTGCGCCCCCAGGCCAGGTAATCTGAGGTCGGTTCTCATAGGCCCAATAGTCGTAATATTCAGGATCCTGCTTCATATGCCTCGTCCTTTAGCGACCGTTTGGCACGAAGGTCTCTAGCCAGTCGAACACCTCGTGCACACCGACGACGTCAGCGTACTTGAGACTCAAGTCAGTGAGATTTGCGAAGTGGTAGCTCTCGTGTTTGTCAGCGACGCACTCGATAGGCACGATCGTGCGGTAGCCCCGAGACAGCGCATCGACCGCGGTCGCGCGAACGCAGCCTGAGGTCGAACCGCCTGTGACCACGACCGTATCTATATTGTGCCAGACCAGCAGCGATTGAAGAGCGGTCTCGTGGAAGGCAGAGGGCATCCTCTTCGTGTAGATCGCGTCAACGCGGTCATCGATGTTAAGTCGGTCGTCGAACTCTCCACGACGACTGTTGAGCTTAATGTTCTGTAATGAATCCGGTGTGTCAGTACGAGTGCCCCACACACCAGCGTCGGCTGCGGACTCCATATATGAGACCCTTGTCCAGATCACCGGTAAGCCCTTGGCTCTCGCCTGCCCGCTGAGGGTGTCGATGAGCGTGATCTGCTGTGGATGCGTCATATACGAGGTCTTGAACTCGCCCGAGGTGTAGGCTTTCTGGACATCAACGTTGACGATCGCCAGGCGCTGACCGAAACCGAAGCGCCTCCTGGCAGGGTTGTCCATCACCTCTTCAAAGATTTGCCGAGCGGTCTTGTCACTCGTCTGCATCTGCTTGGGCGCGATAAAATCGGTCATAGAGTAGCTCCCGGCCTCAGTGGGTTCGGAGCCATAACCCCGATGTTCACGGCGGTTTCTATCACCCGTGTTCAATAATTGCTCACAAAAACTACCGTTCGGAAGATTATTCTTGACCTTTGCCGTCCGGACCCCGTAAAAATCCGGCGCAAGGGCAGGGAACTGTGTCTGCTCTGCCACCAAAGGTCGCTCTCGGTACAGCGCGGCTTTTGTCCGGTACGTCTCCCAATCTGAGGTGATACAGATGAAAACTGTAGTGATAACTGGAAGTACACGCGGCATCGGCTACGGCCTGGCTCAGTCCTTTCTTTCGAAGGGCTGCTCCGTTTTGGTGAGCGGCCGCTCCCAACCTGGCGTGGATGTCGCCGTAGAGTCCCTAAGGGTCGAGTTCCCTGAGGCGAAGGTCGCGGGATGCCCATGTGATGTCACGGATGTTGCCCAGCTTTCAGCGCTGTGGGACGCCGGTGTGTCCGAGCTTGGCTCCGTTGATATCTGGATCAATAACGCCGGTATTGGGCACGCACAGGTCTCCGCTTGGGAGATGTCTGAAGCGACGGTCCGTAAGGTCATCGACGTTGATCTGCTGGGTTTGGTCTTCGGCACTCAGATCGCGCTGAGAGGAATGCGCGAGCAAGGGCATGGTCAGATCTACAACATGGAGGGCTTTGGCTCCGACGGCGCGGTGCGTCAGGGGATGAGCGTATACGGAGCGGCGAAGCGCGCCGTTCGCTATTACACCCGCTCCGTTGTGAAGGAGACCAAGGGGACGTCCGTTAAGGTGGGCACTTTGAGTCCGGGGATCGTCATCACGGACTTTATCACTGACATGTACCGTGACGACCCGAGCGGCCTTGAGAAGTCCAAGAAGATCTTCAACATCCTCGGTGACAAAGTCGAGACCGTGACGCCCTGGTTGGCGAACAAGGTCCTCGAGAATGATCGAGCAGGCGCGAGCTTTCGCTGGTTGACACCTGTGAAGGTGCTCGGCCGATTCCTGACGGCGGGCTTCAGCCGACGAGATCTGTTCGCCCTCGAATCAAGTGGCCAATAGACCCTAGAAGGGCCGTCTGCGGCCCGTTAATTCAAGCATCTTTACTCATCTGAAAAGGACTCCAAATGACACTCGCAAATGACTTGTCGCAGTCTCTACTCAATACGGTTCAAGATTACTTTAGTTTGGAAGAGGTGAAGGGGGCGGACGGCGGTCCATATCTGCCGCTGCCTTGCCCGATTCCTGGTGTGCCCGCTGGGCAGTGCCGCGTCTTCAAGGGCGATAAGATCCCATTGATGGTCTATGTCGGTGCTGGCTTGCCGATGGCCAACCTGGACTCCCACATGATCTTCGCATTCACCGAAGAGGACAGCCTCATCCCTCACTTCACCCTGGACGCCATCAAGATGGGTGAGCAGTACGCCTTCCACCTCGACTTGATTCCTCGCGTCGACCTTGGTGCGAACCTGGAATACATGAACGCGGCGTTCCAGCCTCTCACGGGGATGTACACCGAGGCGTGTGCACTCGAGGGGCTCTCGGCCGCTGAGTTGGCTCCGCGTCAAAAGGCTTTGATGTCTCCATGGATGTTAACGCATCGCGCAACAGAAGAAGCGTACAAACAATTACCAGCCGTTGTTGATTCTTATCTTGAGCATTGGTTTGGTTTGGTCGAAAAAGGTGTAGAATGTGATTTGAGCTCTACTGCTTTGATCGAACGTGACATGAGAAATCGTGCTGCGATTTTCAACATTGATGTAGACCCTGTTTGGCGTCGAATCATTCCTCTTCTCGGTGAAGAGAACGCAGCGTTGTTGCTTCAAATCCTCCGTCATGGTTTGGGAAATGAAAAAACAACTTCAGCCAACCCAGAAGCCCGCGCCTAGGGTTTGCTGAATGGGTAATGTAGCAACCAAATGCGTCCGCTCTTTTTTCAAGAAAGTGAGAATTGAAGGAGCACCTGTTGCGGAAGATACCATATTGTTTCGGATTTATTATCCTGCTGTTTTTGGTGGGACT
>CALELH010000297.1 GCA_937902595.1 uncultured Myxococcales bacterium | reverse complement strand
GGATCGACGGAGCAGCGGGCCTGAGTCTTGGTTTGATGATGGGCATTGATCCCTCATATGAGCTGTGGCCGCGAGACATCGGCAGGCGGCTGGCCCCCTGAATTCTACCGGAACCCCTCGAACTCTAGATCATCGATCCTCTTGACGCTCAGTCTTTTCAGGCGTTTTAATTACAGGCAAGCCAAAATATTACAGGGGGATTATTCATGGATACAACGACATCTATTGTCGACCGCCAGGTCAGGCTGTGGCTTGAAGAGCGTAAGGTGCGTGCAGCGAGCAACGCGCCGGCCTCCTCGTCTCCATGCATCACCATCTCCCGTCAATACGGCTCCCAAGGCGGTGACCTTGGACGGAAGGTCTCGGAAGTGCTGGGATTCAGTTTCTGGGACCACGAGATCGTTCACGCCATCTCCGAACGCTCAGGGATCGATGAACAGATGCTGGAGACAGTGGATGAACACACTCGCAACACAATGGAGGTGTTTATCGATGGGATTCTGAGAGGTAAGTCCTATTCCGAAGGTGAATATCTACGCCAATTGATGCGGCTGATTCACACCATCTCCAACCACGGCAGCGCAGTGATTGTTGGACGCGGCGCCCAGTATATCTTGGATGTAGACCAAGCGCTCCATATCCGGGTCGTGTCCCCGTTCTCAAAGCGTGTGCGAGAGCTCGCCGCCAGGAAACAGATCACCGAACGAGCTGCCGCAGCTGAGATCGAGCGCGTCGGTAAAGAGCGGATTAGCTTTATCCAGCATCACTATGCTCGCGACATCTCTGACACCGGCGCCTACGACCTCGTCGTCAACACCGGTACGATGTCCATGGATTCATCGGTGGAGATCATCGCCACTGCTTACGAGCAGCGATTCGGGGCGCGTCCCAGCGCCTCCTAGAGTCGAGCCCGCCGACGCTCTCACATCACCTGAACGTCCGCGGTCAACGCATAGGTTCCGTGCTCATGCTCGATGATCACGACCAGTGGCTTGGAGCCCGATCGTACGCCGGCATCCGCTGAGACAGTGAGAAGCACACCGAACTCATTGATGAATTCGAAGGACTCAACGATGAGGTCTACGCCTCCAAGCGTGGCGCTGAGCAGCTCTCCACCAGCCACAATCTCCGAGGCGTCACCCTGAGCCACAATACGAAAAGTTTGGCTCTCCAACGACCTCGAGATCAAGGCGGGGTTGACCTGAGCCGACATGGTCTCAGTTCCCTCATCCTGTCCACAGCCAATCGCTGTGATGGACAGCAAAATCGTCAGAATTAGTGTTCCCAATCGTCCTAATGACATCGTCTCTCTCCCCAAAATATTTGTTTCGGTCAGTCTAAAATTTTTCCTACGGGTCCAAGCATCTGCAGATGACATGCCAATCGCCTGTGGTCTCGAAGAGAGACAACACAAAGTCGAAGTGTCACCACTCGACGACAAAAGCTCTTCGACCGACAGACTGTCCAGACCGCTGCGTATAAGACGCTGGAGGTCCCCATTGACCAAACGGGGCGTCGGTAAATTCATTCATGAAACAGAATAGAGACGATTTTCTTATTCAGGCCGACCGCTCACATGGAGCTATCCATCAGGTTTTGTCAGCCAAGCACAGCACTCTACGTGCCTGGTGTGGGGAAACATATCGAAGACCTCTATGCCATCGATGCTCCACCCCATCTGGGTAAAGATCGCGAGGTCGCGTGCGAAGGCTTGTGCATCACATGAACACAGAATAAGCCCTCGACTGGCGAGCTGAGCGACATGTTTGGCCACCTGTTTCAGCCCTGATCTAGGGGGATTTGCGACGACTACATCAAACTGATCGCCGAGTTCATAAAGCCGCTTAACTGCGCTTTCTGCGTCTTCTTCTTGGAAAGTGAGAGATGACAGCCCTTGCTCGGAGGCCGACTGCTTAGCTGCGCTGATGGAAGGTGTTGAGACCTCTATGCCGTGGCCAACGAGTCCACTCGCGGCGAGGGGCATGCTGTAGTTTCCCGCTCCACAATATAGGTCCAGAAAACTAGATACATTCCAATCGGAGATGGTCTGAACAACGTGCTGGATCAGCGCTCGGTTGACGGCGTGGTTCACCTGCATGAAGCTGCCGATTGGTACTCTCACATAGACGTCTTCATACACGTCGAAGCGCTGAGTGTCCCCATGGCCAAGCTCAAGCGGGGGGATCTCGACCCGGACAGATGACCCCAATCGCTGGGTCAAACGATCCCGATCGATGGACTCTCCCGTGGAGGGATACACCGCGAGCGCCGTATATCCGTCGGAGTCTTCGCCACGCACCTCGAGATAGTCTACTCCAGCCATCCAGCTTGGCTCAGCCAGCGAGCACTCGGTGATCTCCTGGAGCAATGCGCGCACGGACGGTGTCACTACTGCGCATCCGGCATCCTTATCGGTGTTAAAGAAGCCGACTACGCCATCTGGGTGAACCTTAAGTCTCAGTCGATTACGGTAATTGAGAGACGTCCCCGCACGCCGAAAATTAGCGGCGTGCTCAAAGGTCACTCCGCGAAGCTCCAGAGCAGACAGCACATGCTTTAACTTCTTCTCCTCTTGCTCCCGGGCGCCGAGAGGCATAAGGGGGCAGCCGCCGCAGGCATCCTGCACGGGGCAAAGAGGCTGGGACGCCTCCATGCATGGGGAAGATTCAGCGCTCATCTCGACACTCTTGGACGACGTGTGGCCATCGCTGTGGTTCTTAGTTTACGGATTCACGGTGAGGGAGTGAGCGTCGGCCTCGTTAAAGCCGTTGCTGCTCCCCTCGTTTCCTGGACCTTGGTCACAATAGGTATAGGTCAGGCCCCCATCCACGCTGAAGCGAAAAGCCACGATCATGGTACCCGTCCCCAGGGGAATGTCTTCGACGCTGGCGACATACTCATCATTATTGGCCTCCCCTGCGTTATTGCCATTCCACGCTGCGTTAGCGACGGCGACGGTCCAGGTCCACGTATCGGATTCTGGAGCATCGCCGGGAGGGCCATAGCCCGCTTCGGCGACCACGAGGGCGTCCCCATCAACGGACGGGCTCTGGTCCGTAAGGCCTTGTTCGTACAGTCGTCCGTAGACATCGACTGAGGCGCCCTCCAAGATCACGTCTTCGCTGACGTGTTGCAGTCGGCAATAGTCCACCGCCTCACACGCATCGCCGACATCGTCGTTGTTTCGGTCCGCCTGTCCATTCTCCCCCCCATTGGGTACGCCCGGACAGTTATCATCGCCGTCGGCGACGCCGTCCGCGTCCGCGTCGTCGATACAAACAGCCTCAACACACTCCTGGCCAGCGCCGCACAGATCAGCTCCTTCATCTATGGAGTCGTCACAGTCGTTGTCCAGCCCATCGCAGCTCGACTCCTGAACCTCGTAGTCTTGAATGGCGCTGAAGTCGGGGTCAACGAACCCTCCGGCGCCTGTACAGACCTGGACAGCTCCCTGGCATGCACCCGCAGTGAGGCTCGCGTCAGGTGGTGTGAGCCCGTCGTCCACGTCGCCATCACAGTCGTTATCCAGACCGTCGCAGAGAGACTCTAGGGCCTCGTACGATGCGCTGTGGGCGCTGTAATCGGGCTCCTGGGACGCACCGACGGTGCACACCTTCATCGCACCAGCGCAGACGCCAACCTGTACCTCAGCGGGCTCGGAGTAATCCTCATCAGCCACGCCATCACAGTCGGAGTCGACGTCATCGCAGACAGAGTCTACGACGTTGAATCCAGGCACGCTGGAGTAGTCCGGCTCCTCCGCGACGCCGGCATTGCACACCTTCGTCGCTCCCGCGCACAGCCCATCCTGGAGGTCCGCTGGCTCAGCGTAGCCCTCGTCCGCGGTCCCATCGCAGTCGTTATCGACGCCATCGCAGGTGGCGTCCTCAGCGCTAAAGCCCGGTAGGGCCGTGTAGTCCGGCTCCTCCGCGACGCCGCCGTTGCACACCTTGCCGGCCCCAGCGCATAGCCCATCCTGGAGGTCCGCTGGCTCAGCGTAGTCCTCGTCGACGACCCCGTCACAGTCGTTATCTGCCCCGTCGCATCGGCCTTCCTGGACCTCATAATCGACGCTGTGAGCGCCGTAGTCAGGCTCCTGAAGAGCCCCGTTCGTACAGACCTTCTCCGCGCCGGCACAGACCCCCTGAGTTCGATCTGCGGCCACAGAGATGTCCTCATCCACGTCGTCATCGCAGTCATTGTCTAGGTTGTCGCACACCTCAGCCACAGGAGCCGCAGGTACCGCATCGCACACCACGGATGCGCCGTCTTGTGAGCAGACAAGCGCGCCGCCACGGGCACATTCGCCTACGCCGTCTTCACAGGGATCACCGATGGTCGGAAAGAGCTCATCAATGAAGCCATCACAGTTGTTGTCGAGGCCATCGCACAGCTCGGCCGTAGGCTGCGCTGCGACCGCGTCGCACACCGTCGCGGCTCCATCCTGTGAACACACGGTGTTCCCCGCTCTGAGACACTCACCAAGGCCCTCTTCACAGGCCCCACCGAGGGTAGGAAAGGCTTCATCGACGAGCCCGTCGCAGTCATTGTCCTGTCCGTCACAGAGCTCAACGCCTGGGTTATCGGGAGCGCACGCATATTCACAGCCATTATCGGGTTGTCCATCCAAGTTGAAGAAGCCCGGCGAACACGCGCCAAGGGCACATTGCGAGTCGACGCAGCTCGGCGCTGAATTAGGGAAGCCACAGGCCTGATCACACCCACCGCAGTGCTGAGGGTCAGTTCGCGTGTTGAATCCTTCGTCAGCTCCCCCATCACAGTCGTTGTCTAGGAGATCGCAGATCTCGACAGCGGGCTCACCAGGCACAGCGTCACACTCCTCGGAGGTCTGGTCTGCAGAGCAGACGATGGTCCCCTGCCGAGCGCACTCGCCCCGGCCGAGACTGCACTGTCCGCCTAGGTTTTGAAACCGCTCATCGACGCTGCCATCGCAGTCGTCATCAACCTCATTCAAACAGAGCTCTGCGCCTTCGGCGCCGGGCTGACAATCGTTGATGAACGCCCCATCTCGGCAAGAACGAATCCCGTCCGCTAGACAGGCGCCCTCGCCACACTGGATGGCGACGGGGACAAAGTCCTCACCCGATCGACCATCACAGTCCTCATCGATGGCGTCACAGGTCGCGTCTTGGGCGGCCGGCTCCCCTGGCGTGCAGTCGTCTCGTTCCTGCCCATCGACGCACTCTGTCTGCCCCAGGGCTTGGCACTGACCCACCCCGCAACGCGTACCTATGGCCGCGTAGTCCTCATCGGCCACACCATCACAGTCGTCATCCACGCCATCGCAGCTGCGATCATCGGCGGCCTCTGGTCCTGGAGCACAGTCATCGCTGAGAGCGCCGTCCACGCAGGAGATGGTCCCTGTCGCCAAGCACGCCCCCTGTCCACAGGATGAGCGCAACGCGACAAAACCTTCGTCGGTCTCGCCATTACAGTCGTTGTCGACCCCGTCACACACTGTGTCGTCGGGCGCTGGCGCCCCCGCGACGCACGTCGAGGCGATCACGCCGTCAGCGCAGATACGTACGCCCTCGGCACCACAGGCACCGACACCGCAGGTCTCCGGCAGATTCTCCCAACCTTCATCCATAGCCCCATCACAGTCCGTGTCGACCCCATCACAGGTGTCGACGCCCGCTAAGGGCTGACCGGGTTCGCAGGAATCCAGGATCTCACCATCGACGCATGAGGTCTCACCGAGGGCACCACAGACGCCATCACCGCAGCTTGTGTCGACGACTACGTACCCTTCGTCGATCTCTCCATCGCAATCGTCATCAAGGCCGTCGCAGTTGGTGTCATCGCCCGATGGCTGCCCCGGATCGCACTGAAGCACGACCTGGCCCGCCAGGCAGACACGCTCGCCTATTGCAGCGCAGACCCCTTGGCCACACCCTGCCTCTAGATTGACCCAGCCCTCGTCGATCGCTCCATCACAGTCGGTGTCGACCCCATCACAGGTGTCTAGCCCGTCGAGCTCCGGACCCACCTCACAGGTGTCATTGACTTGTCCGTCCACGCATTCTGTGCGTCCATTCGAGGCGCAGACACCCTCACCACAGCGGGTGTTCTGGGACACAAAGCTCTCATCGACGACCAGATCGCAGTCGTTGTCGAGGCCGTCACACCCGTCGCTTGGTGCCGGGTCGCCAGGGGTCACGCTGCACCGACGGTCACCATCGTCACCGCAGATCCACACCCCATCCCGCGCGCACTGGCCAACGCCAACGTCGCAGCGCGCTCCGAGTTCAAACCCCTCGTCTTGGGACCCATCACAGTCATCGTCAAGACCGTTTCCGCAGAGCTCCTCAGGGCCGCCATCTTCGGGTTGAGTGCTGCAGACCACGTCGCCCTGGACACCGCAGCGAAAGACGCCGATGCCGCGACACTGACCGAGGCCCACTTCACAAGCCTCACCCACCGTCGGAAAGTCTTCATCAGCCTGGCCATCGCAGTCGTTATCAGCTCCGTCGCAGACCTCAGGCGCTTCGCTACCCGCCTGCGCGTCGCAGGTGACGCCACCGGCGCCATCACAGATGAGAACGCCCGCGGCGGCACACGCCCCCACGCCCACGGAGCACGCCGCGCCGAGGTTCAGTGACTCGTCCGCTGTTCCATCACAGTCATTGTCCAAACCATCACAGACCTCATCTTGCGCGGCGACGACCTCGGCAGTGCAGCCTCGAGTACCGTCCTCCTCACAAAAATAGACCCCTTCTCGATAGCATTCCCCGACACCTGCCTCGCAGAACTCTCCAACCTGAAAGCCGTCATCAGCCAAGCCATCACAGTTATTATCGAGACCATCACAAATCTCAGGCGTCGCCTCCCGTTGGGCGACGCAGATGGTCAGCCCGTTCTCGCAGGTGGTCAGGCCATCACGACACTGACCGCTCTGGCCCGAATCACAGGCTTCACCGGCGCCCGGGTTGTCATTATCGACCACCCCGTCACAGTCGTTATCTAGGCCATCGCAGACCTCGAGAGCCGGCGCACCTAGCTCTGCTTCGCAACGGACCCCGCCCTCTGCGTCGCAGACCTGAACGCCAGAGACGGCGCACTCACCGATGCCTGCCGGGCAGGCTTCGCCCAGACCAAAGGACTCGTCCTCTACGCCGTCGCAATCATTGTCGACGGCATCGCACACCTCGTCGATGGGCGCCAAGACAGACACACAGGCCACCGCACCGTCTACGCAGGCCGTCAACCCTGGACCACAGCGACCAGGCGAATCCGACTGGCAGTCAGCGCCTGCGCCGGGGGCTCCTTCGTCCGTGCGGCCATCACAGTCGTTGTCGAGGTTGTCGCAGACCTCGTTTTCGTCATTGGCGGTCAGAGATCCCTGGAGATCACATGACCCTGTGGCCCCCCCAAAATCGAGGGTGATCCCGGTGGAGCTCACCGCTGCTTGTGGTTGAACCATCTTGACGAGACACCACGGCGCTGTCGCATCGCAGATCGTCCCAATAGGTAGGCCATCGCCATCACATGAGACCGTCCCTGAGTCTCCTGTAAATAGATAGAGTTCAGCCGACACAAGCTGCCCCGTCGCCCCTGCGACTGGAGCCGGTTCGACCAGGCTGTACCAACCATCGGCCCAGCGCACGTCGATATAGGAGATCCTCTCTGCGCCCTCAGGACCGACAGCGAGCACCAAGCATCCATTGAGAGCATCAGGTGTGACCTGGGCTGAGATCTGGTCGCGACAGGTGTTCGCTGGCGCGTCCGTACCCACTCCAAGGCACCCGGACAGATCGATGGAGAGCGGCTGATTTTCATAGACGATGTCATCTGAGCAGCCCGTAAAAATGAGGCTAGCCACCATGATCGTCGCGAGGCTATATGTTCTCATCGGTCGCCCTCCCCAGGTGGTGGTGGCGCACTTGGAAGCAGCTGACGAACCGTCGTCGGCTCACGATCCGCGAAGAGGAAGTACGCACCAAAAGTCGACGCGATCGCGGTCGCGGCGCCGACGCCTGCGACCCACCAACCGTTCAACCCACCCGCGTTTGCTGGCGTTCGGTCTACTTGAAGATAAATGTGAGCGGTCGCCGTCTCTCCCTCAGCGATCTCAACGGGAACGTTGTTCGCGGTGAACCGCCCATGGGGCAGATAGACCGTCGTCGGGATGCTCAACTCAGTGGCTCGGAATCGCTCGCGGATCTTCTTGAAGAGAGTTCGCTTTTTCTTATTGATGATCCGCACTTGGCTCTCAAAGAAGATCCGCCCCTTCCTGTTCGTCTCTCCGGGAGCCGGTTCAATTTTGAGCCGCCCGTAGAGGCTGTTCAGAAGAACCTCAAGCTCCGCGGCGTCGCGCTTACGGCGTTTACTGTCTCCAATGAGTAATTTGGCCTCGTCCAACATCTCAAAAGCGATCTCAAGCAGGAGCAACTCGTGGGCAACGGCGCCTCGATTATAGACCGTCTTGAAGTCGGCCTTTCCGCCCTCTGCTTTATAAGCGCGCGTCAGAAAGCGATACGCTAATTTAGTCCGTTTCTTCCGCTGGTAGAGGAGACCCTGATCCCGGAGCTCATCGAAGCTCGACAAGCCCTCTTCCGTCTCAGCGCTCGCGACGGAAGACGTCGCCGGCAAGAACATGAGACAGATCAAAAAGATTCGACCAAACATAAACACTCCAGAAGATACCCACAGTCGAAAGTTCATGACTTTCCCCCGACCGGCACGCAGAGCGTGCCACGGTCTCGGGGGCGAACGCTAGTCGATCCAAGGGAATCGATGAACTCGATTCATTTAGAGATCAATCACGGGGGAGTGACATGAGCGTTTTACCCGGGCTGAGGAGCGTATCGATCAGCGTAAACGCGCGCCGAGGAGTGATGTGAAAACCGTTGAACTTCACCACGCCATCGGAACCGATGATGACTGTCCACGGTGTCCCACCGGAGCGATATCGGTTCATGGTCTCCGAGCGGCGTCCATTGGGGCCAGGATCATGGCCTACAGGGATCTTCAGTCCAAACTCGGCCACGCTACTCCAAGCGCGAGCCGCGGTGTTGGTGGAGAATCCCTCAAAGACGGTCTGGATAGCGACGAAGACAACGTCGTCACGCTCAGCATAACGCTGGCTCACCGCCTTGAGGGTGGGGAACCCTCGGCTGTGGCAGCCTGGACACCAAGACTGGAAGAAATAGAGGTACACGACCTTTCCGTGCGCCGCCTTAAGACTAAACTTGGTCTGCCCTTTGGGGAGATTACGCCACGCCTCGGCCCACACCTCTGGCGCAGGTTGGCCAGTCACACCGCGCGTTCGAGCCCTTACATCGGTGGAAAAGCCAAAGCACAGCAAGGCTAAAATGAATGCCTGAGCGCGACTCAAGCGGGCTCTTGTATTACGCTGAGCTCTGCGACGTCGGTCTCGCCCCCCCGTCTCAGGAGCTGCATCCTCGAGTCGACGCCGATCGTCTCGCCTTCCACCATCGGGATCCAAACATTCTCTCCACTGAGAGGCTCACTCGAGAAGACGAGGTGATTCACAAAACCTGTCTTGGAGGGCGCTTCACATTCATCGGCGAAATACGAGCAGCTACCGCGGTCAGCGCAACGTTG
Source organism: uncultured Myxococcales bacterium (assembly GCA_937902595.1). GTDB lineage: Bacteria > Myxococcota_A > Bradymonadia > UBA7976 > UBA1532 > UBA1532. The sequence goes on along the minus strand of CALELH010000297.1, from coordinate 1,369 downwards.
TTTGTAGGTCGACCAATACAGCTCCTTACCACCTTGGGTCGCGACCATGCTCGTGCCGTTCGTCGCCAAGAGGGTCAGCAGCGCAGGCTTAGGCGCGTCGGGCCCATCGGTGATCTCGCGAACGACGCGAGTGGTCTCGCTCATGGCGTCCATAATGTCCTCGACGCCATGTCGACGATCGAGGGGCCCATATCGAGAGAGCTCGGAGAGGAATAAGTGGAAGATCACCTCGCTGTCTGTATCGCCCAGAATAAAGCGACGGATATGGGGACCAATCTGCTGGATCAGCTCCTCACGGCAGCGACCGAAATCGGGGATATCGCCATTGTGAGCGAAGACCCAACGTCCGTATTGGAACGGATGGCAATTGAGCACTGACTTCGGGCCCTGAGTCGCCTTGCGCACGTGCGCGACGACCGTCTCCGAGGCGACGACGCCACTCACTCGGTGGAAGAGGTTATCCGACAGCGCCGTCTCTGAGCTTCGAATCAGGTGTGGTGAACCGTCGATGTAGTGGGCAACGCCCCAACCATCTGGATGATTCCGGCTCTGCAGACCGAGCGCGTTATCTGCTCGTAAGAGCGAGCGATGCACCTGACTCGGTATGACGCTGCGAAAACCAAATAAGCGACACATGGAACCCATCTCCCCCCGGACCGATGGCTCAAAGTAAGTCCCAGAAGCGACTCTGGGTCAAGTCCATGGCCGAGATAGGTCTAAGCTTCGATTAAGCGAACCGCTCTCTTCTTCCCTGCCCAGAGGACACCGGGCTGTTCGATCATGAACTCAGGGTCGGAGATCTTGTCCGTCTCGAAGCGGGCGCCTCCCTGCTTAATCAGGCGCCGCGCGGCGCCCTTGGAGGGCGTCAAACCACCTCCCACATAGGCGTCCAAGATGGAGCAAGGGAAAGAGACTGCGTGAGTCGGCATGTCGTCACTCGCGGCGCCGGAGAAGACCTTCTTCGCCGCCTCTTGAGCTGCGTTCGCCGCCTCTTCGCCATGGGCGATCGCCGTCGCCTCCCAGGCGAGCACAGCCTTAGCTTGCCGAATGGCCGACCCCTCTAGCTTGGCGTACTCTGCGATGCGCTCAAGTTCCATGAAGGTGTACAGCTTCATGAATCGAGCGACGTCCGCGTCAGCGACGTTGACCCAGTATTGATAGTAGTCGTACGCCGACACCTGCGCAGGATCTAACCAGACCGCGCCCTTCTCAGTCTTGCCCATCTTCTTGCCATCGGCGGTCATAATGAGGGGAACCGTAAAGGCGTGGGCTTGAGCCCCCCTGACCCGTCGAATGAGCTCTGTGCCGCCGAGGATATTGAACCATTGGTCATTACCACCGACCTGGAGAGAGCAGTCATGAGTCTCGT
>CALELH010000296.1 GCA_937902595.1 uncultured Myxococcales bacterium | reverse complement strand
TCTTACCGACAGCCTTCCCGGGAACATGCCCCTGGGCGGTGACCGCCCCTAAGAGATCTCCAGGGCGAAGGCGGTTCTTGCGCCCCCCGCTGAGCTCGATGGTGGTCATCGACGGCGTCAGCGCCCTCTGGGTGACCCGCCTCGTTGGCGCGTCGACCTCAGCGACCTCGACGTCCGGCTGCACCTCCTCAATGGCCCGCAGCCTCCGCTCTTCCCTGGAGGTAACCAAGCTCATAGCCATCCCCTCTTTGCCGGCGCGACCCGTGCGACCAATTCGGTGTACATTCACCTCCGGCTGGTCGGGGAGCTCGTAGTTAAAGACAGCGTCAACGTCATGGATGTCGAGCCCGCGAGCGGCCACATCCGTAGCCACTAAGACCGTGGCGCTCTGATTCGCGAAACGAACCAAGGCCCGAACTCGATCTGGTTGCTCCAGATCGCCGTGCATAGCGATGGCCGCGACCCCCTCTTTCTGTAGGGAGGACGCCACCTGAGCGCAATCATTCTTGGTGTTACAGAACACGATGTTCAGTCGCCCGCCCCAGCGAAAAAGCGCCTTCAAGAAGACCTGGTAGCGGCTCTCACGCGTCACCGAACACCAGGACTGTCTAATCTGCGCTGGCCTCTCATCGTCGGTGACGTCGATGCGCGCTGGGTCCCGCTGAACGCGAGCGCTCATCTCCTTGATGCCTTTGGGGTAAGTAGCTGAGAAGAGCAGCGTCTGGCGCGTCGAGGGGACGTGCTTAAGGATCGCCTCGATGTCCTCCGTAAAGCCCATGTCGAGCATGCGGTCCGCCTCATCAAGCACGACCGCTCCGACCCCCCTCAATCGAAGAGTTCGCTTCCTGAGATGCTTCAGGATGCGACCTGGTGTCCCCACGATGATGTGCGCGCTGTGCTGTAGAGAACCAACCTGAGGTCCAAATGGGACCCCACCGCAGAGAGACAAGACCTTGGTGTTCGCCACAGCCCGCGCAAGACGACGAAGCTCCTTGGCGACCTGCTCGGCGAGCTCTCTCGTCGGACACAGCACGAGGGATTGCACTCTAAAAGAGTCCGTCTCCAGCCGATTGAGGATCCCAAGACCAAAGGCGGCGGTCTTACCGCTACCCGTCTTCGCTCGAACCAAGACATCTCGACCCGTCAATACGACCGGGAGCGACTGTGCCTGGACGAGAGTCATCCGGTGATAACCCAAGTCCTCTAGGTTACTGAGCAGAGCAGGTTTCAGAGGTAAAATATCAAATTTGGTCTCATCGCCCATAGGGTATCGGTTCCTTGATCCATCGGTGCGCGCGTCGTCCCTAGACACACTATCAAGCTCAGGGCTTCAGAGTCGGAAAAGGCGAAAAATAACGACAAAGATCCTCGCACCTTCGTAAATGACCAGGCCCTTACCTGTGGTATGGCGCTCCCTTAATGGCCTACCGCCCAGTCGATCAGACCGGCCCACGGGCCCCCACTGATACCAGAGTTGGGTCACCGTCCGCCGAATCGCGGTGAGAGTCGCGGGGCCACATCTTGCCGCTCTTTGATAATCCCAAGGGCCCAAGGGCAAAACCCCTCTCCCACGATCCCACCGTAGGTGATGCCCCTTCACCAAGCAGGAATAGAGCGACCAGACAAAATTACATTTGACTATTAATGATCATTAATCACCATTGGTAACCATGAGTGATTACATGACATTTGAAGAGGCGGCGGAATTCCTCAAGACCCCCCACAGTACTCTGTACCGCTGGTTGCGTGAGGGTCGAGTGCCAGGACACAAGCTCGGCCGCCAATGGAGGTTTCTACGTCTAGAGCTTGAGGCCTTTCGCGCCTCCGGCACTCGGCAACACGATGATCAGGTCGCATTAGCGGAGCTCAGCGCTCTGTTGGATGAACGCAAACAACCGGAGGGTGATATGAGAAGCAGCTCTGTAGAGGCCTTACAACTAACCGACCGTCTGATCTGGGATGCTGTAGATCATGGTGCGTCTGTCATTCATCTGCAGCCGAGCGACGGCGCCTACTCCCTTCGCTACCGAACCGCTGAAGGGATGGAGAACCTAATCGAGCTATCACAGACGGCCTTCGACGCCATCGATCGACAGCTGGCAGACAGCGGCACACCGACGCGAAACAATCACAGGCGCCGACTGCACCTGGAGCGACAGGTGAATCAGCACCCTGAGCGGCTACAGGTGCGCTACCAGAAGCTCGACACCTTCGCCGGAGAGCGCGTCGCCCTCAGCCTGATTCAAGAGTCTCGGTTTCCAAAATCCATCGACGACATCACGGCGTCACCCGAAGACTCCGAGACCCTGCGTCGCTGGTCACAGGCTCTCCACGGGCTCGTCCTCGTCTCGGGACGCGCTGGTTCCGGTAAGACAACCACCAGCTTCTGCTGTCTCGAAGAGCTCGCCCGGGACAGCAATCGGGTCATCTTCACCATCGAGGACTCCGTGGAGTTCCTCTTGTCAAATGTGGAGCAGGTCGAGGTCGATCTCCATGATGATCGAGCCTTCCGCGACACCTTCGAGGCCGTCTTCGCCTCGGATCCCGACGTGCTCTTCGTCTCCTCCTCTATCGGTACGCGACATCAATCCACACTCTGGCGTCATGCGCTGTCTGCCGCCGAGTCTGGACATCTCGTCTTCGTCCAGATCGACGCCGTGTCTACGGAGCACGCCCAAGAGCTCTTTGAGCAGGCCGTCGAGCGTAGTGTCGAGGAGCAGCTGGTTGGCGTGGTCTGGCAGACCCTCACTCGCGACCCGGAGACGAAGCGCCGCACAGCTCATTATGACTTCAAGACCGGCGCCCTCGGCGGCTGACCACTCACCCGTCCCGCGCTCTCGAACGAGGCGACTCTCTCAAGGCACGATTCACGCAGTCAGGTGGATACAAGCGTCTAGAAGCGGCGGTGTCCGGCGGAACATCCGCACCGTTCACACCTCGTGATCGACAGGGGCACCGTGGAGCATCAAGTTTGGGTGACCGTCGCTGCTGGGGAGCGCAGCGACGTGCGCACAATACAGGGCGACACCTAATCACGATCCCTGAGCCGCGAAGACCAGTGCAGATAGTTCTCCAAGTTCGTATATCCGTCCCCGTCGGCGTCCCCGTTGTGGTCTGGGGTGCTCGAGTCACTCCCGTGGTCCCGCTCCCATGAATCGGGCATGCCGTCCCGGTCTTGATCTGGGGGTGACTCTCCTTGGTTTAGATCACCCCAACCATCCACCTCGGACTGAGAGTCGATCAGCCCCCCCGTCCCGGATCGGACGTCACGGACAACTCGAAGATCCGTGGCGTCACGACTCCACGGCCGAGCCCCGGCCTGCGTCAGCACCCGCTCTAAGGCCTCGTCCGCCGTGTGGGTAGTCACCGGAGCCAGGTCCACCGGGCTCTCGAGCCGGCTGTACTCATCGCCAAACATGTTCCAGCCGAGATCACGTCCGTCAACGCGGCCGTTCCGGTTGGTGTCGACCCGGTTCCCCTCTTGGAAGATCTGGACGTTCGAGTCCTCATTTCCACGGAAGAGATCTTCACTGCGAGACGCCGGACCCATTACCCCGTAATTGCCGACGTAATTGACCCGCACCCTGCGGCTCTCGCCGCTCACGTACCCCATGTTGCGACAGCTATAGATCACGTTGTTGCGGATGTCGGCGTCGAAGGTGTCCTCAGCTGTGTAGTTTCCGATGGCCGGGTTGCGGTTGTTATTGTGCGCGAACAGGTTGTGGTGGATGGAGATCGTGCTGTCGCCCTCACGGGATTTATAGAGCCCTCCCATGCTGTGGCCCGGATGATCCGCGTCGTACTCGCCGTGAAATAAGCGCGTGCGGTGTAGGCCCTCAGAGATAATGCTGTATTGCACGGTGACGCGGCGGAAGGCGCCGGGACCCGACGACAGGTTCTCGTCGATGCCCCAGGAAGCGGAGACATGGTCGATCATCACATCATCACCGGTGACGCTCAGGCTGTCCTCCGTAAAACCGCTCCTATTCTGAGTGGCCTTCTGACGGTCACCCGCCCTGAAGCGGAGGTGCTGAATGATGATGTCATCACCACTGAATATGGCCCCATATCCGCTAATAACAATGCCATCCCCTGGC
>CALELH010000295.1 GCA_937902595.1 uncultured Myxococcales bacterium | reverse complement strand
GGTGCGCCAAGCTCCACACACGCTCAAGATCGACTCACGCTCTCCAAGTCTGACTGCGTTCATTGTGCCACAGTGGATCTGGGCGCTGGTCCCGAGACTGGCAAAGGGCAAACAAAGCGCTCAGGTTTCCAGCATCAGGCCAGCGCGTATGAGGGCGTCAAGTTCTCGCATCAGCTACATACGACCGCGGGGGTTAAGTGCTTGGACTGCCACCCGAAAGATGGAGAGTCCATCCAAACCCCTACCATGACCGATTGCGTTCACTGTCATGAGAAGAGCCAGGCCACCAATCGCTGCGATGCATGCCATGTAAGCAAAGCTAACGGGGTCCTGATTACCCGACTCGATAGGGGTAGGCTCATGCCGTCGTCGCGGATCTTACCTCATGTTGAGCACGGCCCTGGGTTTGCCCACCATCACGGGGTAGCAGCGAAAATGGAGCCTGCTCTATGCCGGAGTTGCCACGAAGAGAACGAATGCCAGACCTGTCATCTCACCCGCGACCGACTCACCGGAATCCATCCAGGTGACTATGTCCGGATGCACGCGGTGGAGGCTCGACATCGAGCTACAGACTGTCAGTCATGTCATAATCCGACTCAGTTCTGCGCCCCATGCCACACTCAAGCAGGAATCACGATCCGCCCCGGTCCCAGGAGCTTCGGGCTCCACTCAGGAGTCCGTCGGTTTCATCCCGCCAATTTCGCGGGCCCCATAGGCTCGCCAAACGAACACGGGCGCGCGGCTCGCCGTAATCTGCAGGCCTGCGTGAGTTGCCACGCCGAAGATGATTGTGTCCGTTGCCATAGTGCTGGTGCCCCCTCGTCGCTTCGAGCGAGCCCTCACCCACCGGGCTTCCGATGTGGGAGAGCCCTTGACGTGAGCGCCTCAGGCTGCTTGAAGTGCCATCAAGACCTCGCGTCACTGAGGCGGCTCTGTCAGGGAAGATAATGACTCGATTAGGATCTCATAGGCTCATATTGACGCTGAGCATCTTGATGGTCACCGCGTGCGGTGCACCAGACAAAGAGCCCGCCCCACAGGAGGCGCCCTCGGCGTACTGCCCAACGCTGAGAGAACTCGCGCCCAAGACCTTCGCCGCGATAGAAGGCGGCGAGGTTCCGGCGATTCAGCGACTCATCGGTGAGCAAATCTCTGATACGCACCTGACCGCCCTTGTGAACGCGGCCATTTCGCTTGTCCGCTCCCTTCAGGAGACTGACCTTAGCGCCCTGTCTGCGCTCCGCGAGAACGCGGACGTCGAGAAGCTCACGGACGGAGCGGTTCGCCTGATCCGCTTCCTGGCCGGTACAGATGAATCTCCGTTCCGCGCGGAGGTCTTTACGGATCTCCATCGGCTCGTGACCCACTGCCGAGCCACGCCCATGCTCATCGCGATCGAGGAGGCCGTCTACACGCCAGAGCTACCCGAGCTATTCGACCAGCTGAACGAGGTGCTCGCCTTGGAGCCAGTCCAGCAGGTTCTGGCCGCAGACGGCGCCTTCGCGAAGGAGGGCTTCACAACCTTTATTTGCAATATGATGTCGAACTTGATCCAGCCTGACTTCTCGGTGTCCAACGACGTCGTGCAGCCTCTCGCGCGCCTTGACATTTTGCCGCTTGATGAACCGCCACTTTCGGGCTTCATGCGAAACCTAGATACGATTTTGGGAGCAGATCGGCCCCTGAAACCGGCCATGGCGAACCTCGTCTGCTGCGATCTCTATAACCTCGCCGCCTGCGACCAGGTGACCGGAAACACTGAGCTTGTTTCACGAGACCCTGTCTACAGTTGGCTTATGTACGACCTCTTCATCCGTAGGGATGAGCTGTTTGCTCCCCTGTTTTCTGCTCTCAGCGATCTACTGGCCAACCCGGATGTCGCGGCGACAGGAGCACCAATCTGGAACGCGATCAGCACTCTCGCCAAGGACACGCAGATTGGAGACGCTGCCAACAGCGTCTTGAGAATCATCTTGAACCCAGACGTCGCTGAACCCCTATTGTCGGAGGTCGCGATGCTTCTGGAGTTGGGGGTCGTGACCGAGATTACGGAGATGGCGTCGGCTATACAAAGAGGCTGTGTTCCTGAGGAGATGACCGAGTGATGGCGCGCTTTACGGGCCTTACCACCAGCAGCGCGCTCCTCCTACTCCTGTGTGTTCAGGGCATGGCAAGCCCGTTGGAGATCAGTGGTTTTGACGCTCGCTCTACAGGGATGAGCGGCGCCCAAACAGCGGCCACTCAAGACCATTCGGCGACCTTGTACAATCCCGCGGCGCTGACCACCGTGGGCGCATCCTTCGGGTTGGGCTGGATGGTCACTGTGCCACGGCTCACAATCGATCTTGAAAAGCCTCCCACATCGGAGAGGAGCCAGCCTGCGTACCCCACGACTCGCCATGGGGCGACCATCGGCGCGGTCTTCCCTATCGGTGGTGGTCTCGAACGACGAATCGCCCTCGGGATCGGAGTCTACACTCCCCTGGACTATACCGCTCAGGGTCAACTGCTGTCGGCACAGACTCCTCGCTTCTATCGCTTCCAGAATCGCGCTGAGAAGTTTGTCGGACTCGCTGCGATGGGTTTCGAGATCACGGACTGGCTTCATCTCGGCGCGGGCTTCCAGATGATCGGGGATCTGCTCGGCGAGGTCGCCGTAGATATCCGGCTGATCGATCGTCAGGTACAAGGCAAGTCCATCTACGTCGAGTTCCCCGTCAAGATGGCTCCCACCGCCGGGGTCCTCATCGAGCCCATCGCCGGCCTGAGGCTAGGCGCCTCATGGCGCCAAGAGATAGGGCTCGAATTTTCGATCCCGAGTCGACTGATCATTGACGATGGGGCCGAAGTCGAAATCAGCGTCCAGGGGGTAGCTCTGTATACGCCTGAGTCATACAACTTTGGTCTCGCCTACAGCTTCGATGCACCTAAGATTCAACTCACGGCAGACGTCTCGCTGGTCAGATGGTCAAGGGCACCGAACCCATCCCTGCAGCTTGGGCTTGATCTGGAAGGGCCTCTCCTCACGGGCCTCGGGCTTGAAGAGCGCTTGGATCTCGTCGGTGGTGAAGGCGTCGATGTGGCGCTGAGAGATGTATGGCAACCCAGTATAGGCGCTGAATATAAGATGTTCCCTGCGGTCGCGTTCAGGGCGGGGTACACCTGGCGCCCGAGCCCAGCCCCTGTGCCCACTGGCCCCTACAACTTCGTCGACCCCAACAGCCATCGAGTCACAGCTGGTCTCGGCCTCCAGGTAGCGAACCCTCTCGAAGCCACCAGCCGTCCACTGCACATTGGCCTTGGCTACTCGGTGACGATGGTCGACGAGATTGACGTCGAGAAGCGGGCGGCTGAGGCGGACCCCATTGGGGATTATACCGCAGGCGGCGAGTTCCACAGCCTGACCTTCAGCCTCAGGCAAGAGCTATAAACCGTTCGGTCCAGCTTAAGAAAACCGTGAACATCTAGGACATGCGCACCTCAAGAAAAAGGGTTTTCGCGTCTGGGGCAGGACCAAGGTAGTATGCAACCCATGTCGACGATGCGCTCCGTATATACCAATATCAAGGCGGCCAGAACGGCGCTTAAGGACATGGTCCGCGTACGCGAGATCACGAGCGTCCTCGTACGGCATGGGTTCGGCCACGTGGTCAAAGCCTGGAACATGCCCGACCGCAGCGTTCTGGATGACTTAACAGATGGGACAGATCCCGACAGTAAGCACCTCTCAGGCTTCGAACGGATAGCGCGAGTCCTAGAGGAGCTAGGCCCGACCTTCGTCAAGCTAGGTCAGATTCTCTCCACCCGGTCAGACCTGATCCCCCAGCAGCTTTGCGACCAGCTGAAGACGTTGCAGGACAACGTCGCGCCGATCTCCCTCGAGCAAGCTCGGGAGGTCGTGGAAGAGCAGCTGGGTCGAGCGATCATCGAGGTCTTTGACGATTTCAGCGACGCGCCCCTCGCCTGCGCGAGTATTGCCCAGGTCCACACCGCTCGCCTTAAGACAGGCGAAGAGGTGGTCGTCAAGATCCAGAGACCGGGAATTCGCGAGACGATCGAGGCAGACCTCCACATTCTCTATTGGATCGCGAATAAACTTGAAGAGACGGTCCCGGAGGCAGAGGCCTTCGACCCCGTCGCGATCACCGCTGAGTTCGAGCGCGCCATCTCGAGGGAATTAGACTTCAAGTTCGAGGTGAACAACCTCCGCAAGTTTCAACGCAATTTCATCGATTGGCCCTCCATCTACATCCCCGAGGTCTACTCAGACTACTCGACCGACAAAATCATGGTCATGGAGAGGCTCCGCGGTCACAAGATCACCGAGGCTGGTGCTTATGGCCATGAGATGGAAGAGATCGGACGCCGCTGCGTACAGATGCTCTTCAAGATGGTCTTTGATGATGGGTTCTTCCATGGCGACCTACATCCAGGGAACCTCTGGGTCCTCGATGACGGGCGCATCGGGGTCATTGACTTTGGCCTCGTAGGGCGTCTCAACCAAACGAATAAGGACGCCATCGCTGATCTCTTCTTAAGCATCGCGACCAAGAACAACGCCGGCGTCGCTAGAGCGCTCTATGATGTCAGCATTAAGCGCGGCGCCACCGATTACTCGGCCTTCGAGCAAGACGTCGATGATCTCATGAGCCTCTACTTCGAGAATACGTCCCTCGCAGAGGTCGACTTCGGCGCCTACCTCAGGGAGATCATCGAGGGAGCCATTCGGCATAACCTGAGGGTTCCGGCGGACTTTACGATGTTCTTCAAGTCGGTGATGACCGTCGAAGGCATCGGTAAAATAGTGAGCCCCAATCTCGACCTTGTGGGCGAGTGTCGCCCATATGTCGAGAGGCTCG
>CALELH010000294.1 GCA_937902595.1 uncultured Myxococcales bacterium | reverse complement strand
GTGCTGGTGGCAGCGCAGGTGCTGGTGGCAGCGCAGGTGCTGGTGGCAGCGCAGGTGCTGGTGGCAGCGCAGGTGCTGGTGGTAGCGCAGGTGCTGGTGGCGGAGTCGATCTTGACGCGGGGGTCGACGCTGCGCGCCCCCTTCCTGATGCAGGGTCCGCGGGGGACGCCGGACCAACTGACGATGCTGGAATGTCAATAGCGGACGGCTCAGCCGATGCCGCGCTCCCTCCCCCGCCCAATATGATCCCTCACTGCTGTGGGACAGAAGAGAGCGACTGGATCGAAGGTGTCCTTTCCTACGAGTATGACCAAGATTACTACGCCTATGCGCACCCATGCCCCGGTGAGGACTGCATGGTTCGGATCGTCTTTGAGATTGAAGAGGGCCCAGTGGATCACCATTGGCAGGTCTATGCGGGTAATAGTCCATGGTTTGATCAGATCGTACCTGTCCAAGAGAAGCCCAGTCACGGTGCAGTACAGGGCCATTTTGGTGGTTTAGAGAACGGAGACAGCTGTTTCTACGCATTCCAGGGTCACGAGCAGCAATACTACGTGCTCTCCATTAGAGATTTCCTGCCCGTCCCCGATGCATCGACTGACCAGCGATACCGCTTTTGTATCGAGAAGGTCGCCGACGGCTGCCATGAGCCTCCGTGTAAGCGCTCTGAGGTCACCAACGCGGCGGGAATGGTCGTCAGAGAGGAGTGTGATGTTCGCTAGAGCGTTGATAGCCAGCCTGTTCTTACTTGGCTGTGGTGGCACCGAAGAAGCCGAGACCCCAATGAACGATATGGGAGTACAACGGCCCGCGGACATGGGCCGGCCCGCACCAAGACCATCCAATTGGACCACAGGCGTCGTAGAGACCGGCGGCACAGGGCGCCAGCCAAGCCTAGCGGTCTCTCCGAGCGGCCAGGTCGCCGCAGCCTACTTTCACTCAAAGGGTGTGACGGGCGAAGTGTGCAGCGAGATCGGCGACGGTGAAGACGTCCCCAACAAGGTCAATTGGACGATCCGTTACGCTGAGATGGTTGGCATGACGTGGTCTGCGCAAACAGCTCATGAGCCACTCCTCCTCGGTCAGCCCGCGGGCTTGAGCCTACGGTTCTCTCCCGAAAATGTTCCTCATATCGCGACCATGACTGGCGAGCCTGTAGAGATGCTCGTCTACTGTGGCGCAAACGACGTTGGGCTCCTCACGCCGGGGGACGACGGGTGGGAATTAGAGACCGTGGTCGCCGAGAGTGATGAGGCCGCATCGGGCAGCGCAGCCAGCGACTTCGGCTCCGTCGTCGGCTATTGGTCTGGGCTGGGGTTCGATCGTGATGGTCACCCAGCGATCGCCTACCGGGACGTCCACGGGGGCGGTCTACAGGGTGACGACCTCACTCGGGCCGACCTAGAGTTTGCCTGGAAGCGCGATGGGAGCTGGTTTAAGACGCCGATCGACTTTGGCGAGGGCGCCGGCGATTATAATCAGGTCGCGTTTGACCAGGACGGCAACCCCCTGGTGCTGTACGCAAACCCCGTGGAGCAAACCCAGGCTGATCAACTCGGCCTGTGGATCACACGCTCGACGGACCGAGGCGAGACCTGGGAGAAGTTCCGGCTCCTCGAGGCTAAAACCTCAGAGCATCCAAGCATGGTCGTCGACCCGAACACGGGGACCGTCCATGTGGCCTTTTCGGACCCCGGGCGAGGAAAGGCTGTCGTGGCATCCCTCGCGGCCGGCTCGTCCTTCGACAGCTGGTCTACGCAAGTGCTCGGAGACAATCGGTACCTCGAGGGCGAGCATCCATCTCTCGCCATCGATCAGAACGGTCATCTAACGATCGCCTGGTATCGCTGCGGCAGAGCAGGCGTGTCTTCTACGTGCGACCCACAGTACGACGCCATCGTCTTTGGCTGGTTTGTGGATGATGAGTGGCTTTATGAAGTCATAGATGACGGCGAGGAGGGCCTCTGCGGCCGCTATCCAAACCTTGTTATCAACGGCGAGAATCGCCCGGTGGCTGTCTACCAGTGCGCGAAGCGATCGGGAGACGACTTCGAGTTTGAGCTCCGCTTCGCGCGACGAGCGGAGCTGAGATGATCCGCTACGCCCTTCTGGCCGCTCTGCTTTCGGCGCTCCTCGGATGCGGCGAAGAGATCACCACGACCACGCTAGGCGGCAGCGCGAGCCGCATACATTCACTGAATTATAGCGCTGTTCGGGCCCGCCTTACCCAGACCGAATTTGCGATACAGTATCTAGATGGCGGTGAGACCCCAGTTCAGATCGTGATCGACCTCGCCCAGGCGGATCTCAATGGGCCCACT
>CALELH010000293.1 GCA_937902595.1 uncultured Myxococcales bacterium | reverse complement strand
CTCGGCTGCGTCGCGTCGACGACCACCTGTACGTCGCCCCCGTTAGGACCTGGCGTCCCGCCCTGATCTAAGGGCGCGCTCGCGTCCAACATTGGAGATACATCCGCACCAGACGCATCCATGGAGGTATCAGCGCTCACCGAAGACGCCGCTTCGTTGGCCTCACATCCCGAGAGGGTCATCGCACCGAACAGCACGAAGAGACCGCCCATCGCCCACAGCGTCCGACTCAAATTGTCAACTCTCACACAGACCCCCTGTTCCTCTTCTTCTAGGGAAGAGCGTTCCCCTCTACCCGTCCCTCTTAAACAGCCCAGACAGCTTCGCCCAAAGACCAACTTGGGGCTCCTCCGGGCTCTCGTCGAGCGCCGTGGTGAGCTGCTCACACAACCGCGACAATTCCCCACTCAGACGACACCTGAGCGCCTCCTCTTCTCCCAGGGCCAAAATGTAGAAGTCGTTCCAACTCCCCATGCCGCCATGGAAGGATTTAAAACAACGCACAGCGTCGCGACGCGCGCGGTCCGTCTGTGCGGCGCGCATCTGTTCGGAGAACACAGCGAAGTTGTCGCCCCATTTATCCTCACCATGCCGACGCAAGAGCGCGACGAGCTCATCTGCACACTCCGTGATCTCAGCGACGATCGAGGCGAAGACCTTCAGAGCATCTTCGCGGGTCATCGATGGGGCGCTCGTAGAGATGTTGTTCATGGCCAGCTCCTCGGTGATGGCGTCCAAATATCAGGACGAGAGGACGCTGTCATCCCCATCGCCGTTTCCCGATTTGTATAATCTCTGCCCGTCATCGATGATGGAGCATCTGAATCTTGGACGGGAATCACCCATGGCCTCAGATAGCCACAGCAGCGGACACCGAACGCGGCCAGCTCTCGAGGTGGTGCTCACCGACGTCATGGGGACGGAGCATATCTACTGGGTGCCCACAGAAGATTGGTCAGGTGATGGCGACAAGATCGACTGGGCGGTGAAGGCGGCGCGCTCGTTTCACGCCGGCCTTGGCCTCACCGAGGTGCCGGAGGATGAGCTCACCTCAGGCGGTGAGCTGCGATCCTACGCCTTCGCGTCGGAGCCATTTACCAGAGATGACTCGGAGTTTACCTGGGTCACCAACAGAGCCCCTGACCGCTGAACCAGCGAGGCGGACGTCTAGACACAGCTCCTTAAATAGGGACGCGATCTCAGCACTGCTGCTCTGAGAAACCACACCCCAGACCGACCCTGACGCGCCTTCCGGAGAGGTGATTCGGAAATAGATGAGACAGCTCCCTGTGTTGTGACCATGACACCTCTTAGCGCTGTGCCTGGGTCAAGATTCAAAGCACAGGGGAGAAGTAATCATGCTCGTCGTCCGCGCTGCTTTGTTCTTAGGACTGCTCTGCCTTACGTCCACCCTAGGGTTCGCGAAGAGCCGAGCGCAGAGCTGTGAATCACAGCCAAAATCACCGGAGTGTATGGCGCTGAAGAGAGATTGCGCTGACGACCGTCGACTGCTTCTGCTTGAGCGGAGATATTGCGCTCAAAACGGGCTCTTGGAGTTGCCTCCCTTGTCGCTGCCACCAGAGCATTTCCTCTTCAGCGCCTCTATCAGGCATCTGCAGCCTGACCTAAGCGGCGACCAGTACACAACGACGCTTCAGTTGACTCAAGGGGTGGCTCAATACCTCCACTCACCTGGCGTCGCGATTGGCCAAAAGATCACCACAGAGATCGGTCTCTTGGACAAATTCTCTATCGACCCTCGGATCATCTTTCTCAAGGGCAAGTGGTGGAATCATCGTCTGTGGACAGCCGCCTTCACGGGGGCTGGCTGGTCCTATATTAAGGGCGGCGCGCTGCCCAGCGCCGGGTATATCCCGACAGGGTTGGAGGTGATCTTCGCGACGTCTCCGTCCCTCGGCGTGGTCGGGCGAAGTCAGCTGGATTGGCCCTTCCTGCACAACGCACCAGAGCGCAGAGAGTTCGGTAAATTCCACGGTGTCGGCGCCGAGGCGCGGTCTGAGGTGGGGGTCAGCATATCTGGATTCTTCGACATCTTGGCCGCTCATCGGCGCTTTATGGGGAGAGACTGGTTCGGACTCACCCTCCAGGCCAAGACAGGCCCCCAGGCCCCTTACCAACAGATAAACGTGCGGCGCTGCCTGGACGATCATGAGTGCTCCCCGGGCGAGCATTGCAGCCCGGAGACATATGTCTGCACCGCGCCGACCATCCCGACCGACGCTTCGGTATCAGAGTGCGCCGACGAGGGGCTGTGCAGCCCCTTAGGAGGTAACCTCTTCCGCACGCGACATCTGGCTGTGAGCGACCTGAGCTGCCGGGAGAGCCGGGGGTGTAAGGTCAGCGGAGCCTGCACCATGTCCGAGGGCGTCTGCGTCGCGGGGTCAGACAAAGACTGCCGACGCTCCAGCGGATGCGCCCAGTCTGGTCTTTGTTCCGCATCGAAAGGCGTCTGTGTCGACGATGAGGGCGCGGCTCCATCGGACGCCGACGTCGAAGAGCAGGCGAGCTGCGCCACAGGATCATCGTGCAGAGTCTTCGGGTTGTGCCACTCACACGAACCGTATGCCGACCCCCTGGGATACCAGCACGAGCCGCGATGTGAGGCGAAGACAGCGGGGGACTGCCGCTCGTCTCTGGCCTGCTCCGTTCGGGGAGCGTGTGGCCTGAACACCCTCGAGGACGGCGACAGCCCGGACGATCCCGACGTGTTTAGGTGGTGCGCTCCTCAACGCGACGAGCACTGCGCGCGGTCGATGTGGTGCAGCATGTTCGGTCGCTGTGTGGCCCAAGATGGCGTCTGCGTCACATCCAAGGGGCAGTGATTCAGGGACGCCGACGACCGAGCGATGACCAGGATCATCAAGACCATCGAGGGTGGCCCCCTACATAAGATGGGGAGCGCGTCCCTCAGCGCTGCGCCATGAGAGGCTTCATTGGCGCTGGCAATATGAACACCGATCTGGGAGTTTACGACGCCGTCAAAAGAGATACAGAGCTGCATGTGTCATGGCGGGGTTCGCCCCTAAGAGAGAGGACTTCTCATCGTATGTTTCGTCGTTTCCTGAAGGTGTCTCTCATCGTCTTGGTCTGCGTCGTCCTGGCCTCTCTATGGGCGCATAAGCCTCGACCGGAGTTGACCCAAGGGCCTGAGGCCGACGCCCTCGCTCAACGGGTCGTGAACGCTACGGGCGCTGAGGCTTGGCGCAGCCTAAAGCGGGTCGTCTTCAACTTTCGAGGAGGTCGATACGAGTGGCACGTCCAAGAGCAGGTCGTGTGGATCGGCGACGCGCCGGAGCGCATCATCTTGGACCTTCAGACCAAGAGCTGCCGCGGAGAGACGCCTGCTGTCGAGGTCTCTGAGAGCGCCTGTCGTTACCGCACCGCGCGCTGGAATAATGACAGCTTCTGGCTGAACCCCTTCGGCAAGCTCTTCGACCCTGGCGTGGACCGCGGGCTGTGCACCATCCAGCAGGGCGCGCCCCCATGGCTGTGCGTTCGCTTTAACAGCGGAGGCGACACACCGGGCGACCTCTACGCCATCCACGTGGGCCCCGACGAGCGCCCCACCGCCTGGCGAATGTGGGTTAAGATCCTTCCCATCGGCGGTGTCCACGCCGTCTGGGACCAGTGGAGAGAGATCCCAGGAGGCGCCTGGTTCGCCGGCTTACGATACGTCAGCGCCTACACAGTCCCCGTCGAGCTGATCCAGGTCGACCCTTAAGCCATCGACACCACCGAAGGTGCCGAGCACCCTGATCGCAGTCGGCAAGGTCCTGGAGGCACCAGGAGTGATGCCTTGTAATCCATGAGTCACGCTCGCGGTGTACAGAGACGTCGTCGTTCAGGATAGCTATGGCCTACCCCTCTGAGCGCGACCTCCGATCAGCATGGCCTTGCCGGTGCGAGGATGACCTGAGACCATGCTTGTAGGGATGGAGGCGAGCCTTACTGTGGCGTTGACGCCAGACGATATCGCGCGGGACTTTGTGACGACCAACCCGGGCCTCGCGGCTCGAGCTTTGGAGGCGCCACGGATCCGTTTGGTCTTCAACCGACACTGGAGATCAATTCACTGCCAGATACCGGAGGGACCAGGCTTGGTCGCGCTCCGCGCTGTGCTGGGCCGAGACGCCTCTACGATCGACGTGACGAGTCACGTAACCGCGCACGCTTGGGGCGTCGTCTACCCGAAGAGCGGAGAGACAGGTGACGCGATGGTGGTGCCCATCGCAGCGGAGCCCGACGACAGCTGGTCCATCGCCTCGCAGCTGGGTGGCGAGCGACTGAACACGCTGCGGTCGCACTTGGCCCACGTCGGTCAGCTCGCGGCTGAGCTCTGCGGCAAGCGCGACCCGGCCCTCGACAAGAGGCCGCTATCCATCACTTTGCCCGGTTGGCCAGAGCTACCTATCCAGGGGAGGTCGATGGAACTATCGCTACTCCTCGCGGCCATGAACGCGCTCACTAGTTCGTCGGCTGGGCCGACTTTCGCCAGCGCGCGTGTCGAACTCGATGGCCATCTCGGTGACGTGGATGGCTTGAGCCTGAAAGCGAGGGCCTTCGTCCGGGAGTTCGGTTCGGGTTGCCCGGCCTATTTCACGCCGAGTCAGGAGGCCGAGTTAGGCCCGTTGGCCTCGAAGTTCGAACGGATCTCGGTGAAGCACCTCCGCGAAGTCGTCGAGCACCTGTTGTCGGACGAGGCCCTCAAACGCGGCGTGTGGATTCAGGCGACCGCGCCATTCAGAGGATTAGCCAGCTTCGGTACTGAGCATTCAGAGCTCTTCTACGGTCGCGAAGAGCGGTCACTAGAGCTGACCGAAGCCATCGAAGCCCAGAGCTGGGTGACCCTGGTCGGTGCGAGCGGCTCGGGTAAGACATCGCTCATTCAGGCTGGAGTCCTATCCAGAATGACCGGCTATCATCACCTCACGATGCGACCCGGTCATAAGCCGAGCACCACGCTAAACGCTAAGTTAAGAGCGCTGACCGGCACCGAGGGCGACCCAAGCAGCGTCGTCCGGTTTTGTCATGAGAGTGGTCGTCAACTGGTGCTCGTCGTCGATCAAGGTG
>CALELH010000292.1 GCA_937902595.1 uncultured Myxococcales bacterium | reverse complement strand
GCTCATACCGAGCGCTGAAGCTCTCCGCGATCTCCACCGTTCGATCCGACGAGCCATTTTCAGCGACGATGATCTCGTAGGTGAAGTCGACCCCATCAAGCTTGTCTATGAGGTCCGACAGACTCGCAGAGAGGATGCCCTCCTCGTTGTAGACAGGGATTACGATCGTTACTTCTGGCGCGGCAGGCGCCTTCGAAGTGCTCTTCTTAGACCTCTTCTTCGAGGCTTTCTTCGCCGTACTCATCGCGCCTCCAAGAACTCGGCTGCAGCTCGACGCCCATCGATCAAGGCGTCCTCCATGGACGAATAATTCCAATCACCATAACGACCAATACTCCAAATACCCTGACCATCCATCCACTCGTGAATCTCTTGGCGACATTCATGGTAGTTAAAATCGTAGATCACGTAGGCATTCTTAATTCGTCGTTCGTGCATAAAGAGAATCTGATCTGGCGACGAGATCAAGTTCATCGCACAGAGGCCCTCTTCGATACGAGGTCTCAACTCTTCAAGAGGGGTGTCTCTGTCAGACAGTTCGATGTAGAGCGAACTGCATCCCTCGGGAGCCATATTCGGGTTCGCGTTGCTGAAGGAGCCAACCCGGTACATCGGCCATTCATCCTCAGGCACATAGATCCAATGGTCTGGCTGACCTAACGCGCAGCTCAAACCAACGTTGAGGTACACGACCTCGTTCGCTCTCAGAGATGCCCTAGCAGACAAGACCGTGTCCGGCACGGCGTCGATTCGATCGATAAAGTCCGGCAAGGCCATCGTATTCACTAATCGGTCGTAGCTGATGGACTCGCCTGTCGACAAAGTCACCGAGCGCGACTGAAGGTCGATGGACTGAACGGTGCGCTCGAGAAAGATGTTTTCCCGTCCAACCTCATCAGCCAACCCCTCCGCGACGGTCTGAATACCACCACGCCTCGGGTACAAGAACTCTGCGTTGTACCCCATCTCTCTTTCATTGCACCCGACTGCGCCCGCCACGATCTCGTCGAGTCGAGGCCTGGGTACAAACCGCTGACACCAGCGACTCGTGATCTCATCTGCCTGGACGCCCCAGAGCTTGGCGTTATACGGAATCATGAAGTGGCGAGCGATGCCCTCACCAAAATAGAAGCGAATCCAATCGGCGAAGTTTGCGGGCTCATCCTCGGGCTGAATCACCTCAGGTAGAGAGCGATCCGCCTCCACGGCTCCCATGACACACTCTTTAATCACCTCGGGAGGAAGGCCATAGGTGTTGGCCTGGAATGGATAGCGAGTATACGCCCCATGAGACCAGATTCGACTCATCCGGCGCACCCGCATGAAATGCTCATCGCCCATGAGCCTCAGGACCATCTCTCTGATCCCCGGGTCCCGTAAGTGCAACCAGTGACCGGTCACATCAAAAGTAAACCCTTCGAACTCTTCACTTCTCGCTTTGCCTCCGACCCAGGCTTCTCGCTCGAGAATAATCGAGGGGCCCTCGTGATGAAGAGCGGTGGAGAGCCCGGCCAAGCCGGCGCCGATAATGAGAGTCTCAATGTGTTCCGGTGGCGCGTTCAATCTCTGTGTCCATGCACTGATGGTTGCAAAGGTCGCCGAGTTTAGGCGAGCGAGGGTTCCGGGATCAACCTCGCTGATGACGAATTTAGCCTGTTGGTCCATGAAAGCCACTTCTACGAAGTGTTATGGCTCAAGAATCGCGAGGGTGTATGATGTGCCCATATGTGCCGTTATTCGCCCTAAACAAGGAAGAAACCTGGTCACATTATGAGCTTATGGAGCCTGGTTACATGACCCCGCAGATGCGACAATTCGGACGTTTCCTATTGTTCGACAAGCTCGGCCGCTCCCCTCATGGGGTGCTGTGGCGAGGGGTTAGAATGTGGCCAGAGGGCGTGGAGCCCGTCTGTGTCGAGCAGCTCGACACCAGTATGACCCACCATCAGGGGCACATCGAACGACTGGTCGCCTGCGCTCAAGCGCTGGCCGAACAGCGTGATCCAGCGTATTGCGCCTTCGATGAACTGGGGATGGTTGGACGCCAATATTTCGTCGCCGGGCTGCTTCCGGAAGGTCAGCGACTGGATCATATTATCGGCCGCTGCGAAGCGCTGGATATCTCAATGCCTCTCGGGGTCGCCGTCGGCATTACTCTAAAGCGTCTGGAGCTCGTCGACCGCCAGCTCAGCAAGGATAGGAATCAGGACGGGGTTGTGCGACCCGTCCTGTCCGACAACGTCTGGGTCTCCTATGAAGGCGGCCTCTCTCTTGGCTGGAGCGCGCCGACACTCTTGGACCATGAGACTGCGTCTGAGCGTAGAATTTGGGCTTCAGAGACGATCACGTCCATCGTTCAAGACCTGGGCCAAATCCTCGTGCTAGGGCGAAGCCGATCAGCCGAGGCGATCCCTATGGGGTTGAGCGAGTGGCTACGCAATGCGCTCGTCTCTACCCCGAGCGCCGCCGAGGGCGGTCCTACAGCGCTCGCGATGACCTTGAGGAGCGCCTGGAACGATGAGGCCGCCTCTGCAGAAGACGTCGCCAAGTTCATCGAGTCGGTCTTCCAGCGAGAGCTGAGCGTTCTCCAAGCCCGCACAAACAGTGAAACTCGACAGTTAAGTTCAATGCCCGAGGGCGCGCGCGCGGTCATCGCCCGCTCCGAGAGTCAAAACATCGTTAACCGCACTCGCGCCCCACAGATACAACAGGTCATCGCGGTCGACGAAGGTGAGGACGAACCCCCTATTTATACGGGAGATATCAACACGATCGACCTCCCCCGATTGCTCTACCGGTACGCGGTCACGAAGGTCAATGGACGACTTTATCTGCAGCAGAAGACGAGTCGTTACACCATCGATTGGCGAAATGGTCGCGTCGTCCGAGTCACCGCGTCTGCGCCCTATGACCTCCTGAGCTTCCTGAATCGCAGGGATATTTTGCCTACAGATGCCGCTCAAAAAATGAATCTGAACCGGCGCTCAAATGAAGCTGATATTGTCCGCGCCATCGTCGACGACGCGCGCGCATCCCACAGTGACATCCTCAGCGCCCTTGAGACCTATGCGCGCATCACGATCCTCTCGCTCTTTAAGATCAGGCAGTTCACTTACGCGTTTACCGACTGCGACGTCACACCGACCTTCCCATTTGGTCCCGCCGAGCTATGCATGCTGCTCAACGAGGGTGTATCAGCCCATACGGGGGCGGTGCAGATAGAAGGGTTTATCTCGGCGCACCACCGCTATCTCATTCAACGTAGAAGCCACGCACACATTGAGGTCGCCGATCTACACCTGACGACCAAGCAACTCAGACTCTGGAACGCCGTGCGCAGTGGGCTGACCGTGGCCGCTCAAATGACTGTGTGGATCGCCATCCCTGGCATCAATCACGACACCGCGAGCCGGCTCATCGTCCTGCTCGAGCGACTCGACCTCATCAGCCTCGCTGCTCCAGACAGCGACGTCTATTCCGCACCAGTGGGTGTCGGCGCTTCCTGAGTGAGTGGCTTAGGGACCGGTAAGCCCTGGGGCGCGGCGGGAGACTGCTCGGGCGATGCCTCCGGTATAAATGAGTAGCTCTTCAGAAGTGAACGCCATCGGCCTTGCACAAACACAAAGCCGTTGAAACGTAAGCCCAATTGATCGCCGTCAGGTCGAATTCGAATCGTATACATCGGGCGGCGTCTCTTCATCGCGGCGAGGATCGCATGATCACCCCGAGTCGTCCGACCGGGAAAGATCGGCCCAACGCGCTCAACCTCGACGATGTTCATCCCCGCGTTTACGCGCTTAATCAAGACATCGGCTGCCTCAGCGCGAAGCTTGGGTGCGATGACGTCTCGATAGCCAGCCCACATGGGCCGCCCTCTCGCCTCGCCAAACAGCTCAATGAACTCTGACTCTACGAGGAGATACTTCTCTAAATGCTGAACGATCCCCGCTCGTTCGCCCTTCGTAGCTAACCCAACCAAGACCTGGAAGTCGTCTCGAACATGCCAAGGGCTGGACGCCTCTTTTCGTCTCAAAGCCTCTTGATCAGGCGGAGCGACCGCGTCGCAGGCGATGGACGCGAGGCAAATGAAGAGCATCAGTGAGGCTAACCCGGGTCCACTAGACGCCATTCGGCGCAGACCTGCACCGATGGCGCGGACGCGCGCGCTCTCGCTAGGGCGAGCGGCCGCCACGCTCACCCTTTTTCATGCCTGGCGACGACGACCGTCGTGATCCCACCTCGCACATAGAAATCCCCCTCGACCTCCATCGACCGAGGATCTGTGATTGCGACCAGGTCATCGAGGATCTTATTGGTGACCGCCTCGTGGTAAGCGCCACGGTCGCGATAACTCCAGAGATACAGCTTCAGTGACTTTAGCTCCACGCATCGCTCATCGGGGACATACTTTATGCGGATCGTCGCGAAATCAGGCTGACCCGTCATAGGGCAGACACAGGTGAACTCGGGACACTCGAAGCGAATCTCAAAATCCCGCTCTGGCTTTGGATTAGGGAACCACTGTAAGTCGGTGCTGGGCTGGGTCGACATCTCAGAATCCTTTAATTGGTCGGCTCGGAGCCATGTTTGGGCCGCACAGTACTCGATCTTTTCGTTCCTGAGAACCGATCAACTGCGCTGAATGAGCACGTTCAGCCAATGTTTAAGATGGCTGTTGAGCGTCCCGCCACTTCGCGAGCTTAGCCTGGAGCGCCTGCCGACTGATTCCGAGAGCCTCGGCGGCTCTCGTACGGTTTCCACCGTTCTCATCGAGGCAGCGCCGAATCACGCGCTCCTCCAGAATCCCCATCACGTCCTTCAGGCGACCCTCCGGGAGTGGGGCGTCGTTATTGTCGACCGCGGGACGATCACTCACGACGGTGTCGCTGAGATCAGCTTTGCCGATGGGGTTGCCCTCCTCGGACATGATCACGGCCCGCTCGACCTCGTGCTCAAGCTGTCGGATATTTCCTGGCCAAGGATACGCCCGGAGCGCTCGCATCGCCTCGTCCGTGAACCCAGTACTCCACACTCCGAAGCGAGCGCACGCAGACTCTCTGAACCGCTCGGCCAAGATGTCGATGTCTCGACCTCGGTCGCGGAGCGGTGGAAGCCGCACCGCGAAGACAGCCAATCGGTAATATAAGTCCTCACGAAAACGCCCTTCTCGAACCTCTTTCTCTAGGTCACGGTTCGTCGCGGCGACGATGCGCACGTCGACTTTTATGGGCTCATGACTCCCGACGGGCTGAACCTCTCGCTCCTGCAGTACCCGAAGTAGACGGACCTGCACTGCAGGCGAGACCTCGCCGATCTCGTCTAGGAAGATTGTTCCACCGTTGGCAGACTCGAAGAGTCCTTTTCGGTCGCGGTCAGCCCCCGTAAAGGACCCCTTCTTGTGGCCGAAGAGCTCGCTGTTCAGCAAATCCTCTGTCAACGCGCCACAGTTGAGCGGCGCAAACGTCCCTTTGGCGCGGCCGCTGTGCGCGTGAACGTAGCGCGCCGCTAACTCTTTTCCTGTCCCCGTCTCTCCGTGGACCAAGACCGTTGTTTCAGTCCGACCCACGCGCTCCAATTGGCGCAAAGACTTCAGCAACGCCTCACTCTCACCCACGATCGGACGGGGCATCTTCACTGTGCTCTTCAGAGAGGTGTTCTCCTCTCGAAGCGTGTCCGCTGAGCGAGCTAAGTCCTTAAATCGTCTCGCCGCGACAAGGCTCGCAGTCACGTGCGTTCCAACGACGCTGAGCCACTCGAGGGCGTCGGCACCAAAGGGGCGTGTAATGCTCTCGACGTGAAGGACGCCGATGGCGCTCTGGCCTGCGACTAGGGGGACCAAGACCGTCCCTGCCAGGCCAGCGACGCTCGCTGGGCCTGCCGAACCATCGGGTACATAAGAGACGATCTCCAGACTCTTGATCGCCTGATCCATGAGGGTCCGGCTGGGCATGACGTTGCTCTCAGCGGCGTGTCGAGTCTTGACTGACTCGATAACCCATTCGGATGTATCGCCCTGCTTCAAGACCATGACGCTGTCCGCAAAGGAGAACCGGTTTAATACGGCGTCACCGATCATGGTCAAGACCTCATCAGGGTCATGTTGCCCACTCACCTGGTGCAGCAGCGTAAAGAGGCCTCGCAAGTTGATGCTGTCTTGTGCTCCATCGAGCGTCTGATTGGAGTCGATGACGGAGCGGCGCGCGATGATGGTTCCACCATCATAGGACTCAACGCTCGTCGGAGCACCGGCGATGCGAAGGATGACGGGTGAGACGAGATCGCCCAAGAGAAGCTTGTCACCAGACTGTATGGCGACGGGTTGGTGAGCGATCACGGGCTGACGGTCGTCCTCTCGCTCGAG
>CALELH010000291.1 GCA_937902595.1 uncultured Myxococcales bacterium | reverse complement strand
CCCGCTGCTCCGCCGATCCCTGACCCGGCCAAGGTCCGTGACACATCCTGGGATCCTGGGGCAGACAGCGCGGCGAGGGCGGCACCAGCGAAGAGCCCAACTGCGAGTGGAAACAGCAGCTTAGGCTGACGAGGTAGCTCGAGAGTCCGCGCGTCATCTAAGGGTACGTGCCTCCAAGTCTGGTGGTCTCTGCCTCCCATAAACAGGACGATCTGCCCCTGCGGTGTTCTCCCTGCATAGCGTCCAGAAGTGGTCGTATGGGCAGTCTGTATGCGGACAAGAGATCCGGGTGGAACGCTGACCTCCGCAACCCACTCTTCATCGGTCACGATGGAGCGACTAGATCGAGTTGGATCGGCCGAGAAGGCCATCGCTCGAGCCAGGCTGTAGCTTATCTCGACGGTGAGGGGACGTTTCTCCAGCGGGAAGGGAGGAGAATCGTTGACAGCCAGGGGCGTGGGAGAGTGTGCGCATCCAAAGATGAATGTCGCGAGCGCGAAAGCGACGAAGAGCGCGCGAGGGAGAGTCGTCAACGGCTACTAGCGCAGCGCCTCTCTCGAGTCGCGAACTGCGAAGTGCATCCCTTAAGACCGGTGGGCCCTGAACGCTTCATGCAAAGATCGAAGGACTTACGAGCGCTCTTGCACCCAGCTGACACGGCCTTACCACGCACAGTGACCGATGGACCCTTACTGTTGCAGCCCACTTGACCGAGAGTGATCAGGGCCGTTGACAGGGCGAGCGCCACGACAGCGGCGGATCGAAGAGTGAATGGGGGATTTTGTTTCATGGGGAGCTCGTTGGGCCGTTTTGCCACCCCATCATGTGAACAGAATCTAGGAGAAAACGCCAATTTAGGTGTTGGAGTCGCCGCCCTCTAAGATAACCACCGCGACGGTATGTCCCTCTTCGTGAGAGAGGCTCACCCATGATTGGGTGACGCCGATCTCTGCGGCGAGCATCGCCGCGTCGCCATACAGGTTCAGGCTTGGTCGACCCCATTCATCTTTGATGATCTCGACCTCGATAGGCGCGAGGCGGTCGATGAGCGGTGGTTGACCACGCCGAGCGCTGGAGACAGCCTTAGTGAAGGCCTCCTTAGCCGCGAATCGCGCGGCGTAGCGCTCCGCTGCGGGTACAGGACCGGCCTCTGCGTCTCGTCGCTCTCGCTCTGTAAAGGTGCCTTCAATGACAGACGTGGTCGGATCATTGATCGCCTCGACCCAGAATTGGGTCGAGGCTAGGTCGATACCGACACCGAGGATCATGCTTATACCCGGCCGTCAGGGTCGAGCAGCATGGCGTACTCCTCTTCTGCGCTGATGGGTTTATCCATGCGCCCTTCGAAGTAAGGAGCGTCACCCATCAGGACACCGTATTGGGCGTTGAGCTGATGTCGCCATCGCTCGTTTCGCTTGGTCTCGTATGTCGAGAGCGCCTTCGGCTTTAGGGTACCCAACAGCACGTCGGGGTGGGCGACGCAGACCGCGGCTCCCACGTGTCCAAAGCCTAAGCTCGTCAAGATACCCGCTCGGAGCTCACCCTCTGGATATTGAATCGCCTCGTCAGGGAAGACGAGGGGAGCGCGGTCATCCAGGCGCCGGTCCGGTTCTTCCAAGTTGTGCATAGGTGGGACGACACCCTCACCCAGCGCCTGCAGTAGCCCGATGATCTGCCATGCAGCGGCTCCACCCTTGGCGTGGCCAGTGAGCGCTTTCTGGCCAATTACCGGGAGTGGATTACCCGTCGTGCGGCCGAGGGCGGTCGCGAGGCGAGCGTGCAACTTAGTCTCATTGAGGTCGTTTGCGTCGGTGCTCGTCCCATGCATAGAGACGACGCCGATGTCATCCGCCTTAAGACCCAGCTTATCTAGAGCCTGGCCGAGCGGTGAAGCGGCGCCGCCAGCGGCGATGGCCGCGACACCGGGACCGGGCGCTGGGACAGAACGTTGTAGGCCGTCTGCGCATGACCAAGCACCTACGATGAGCCCATAGATGGGAAGACCAAGCTCGATGGCTTTGTCTCCACGACACATGAGGACAGTGCCGCCACCCTGAGCCTCGACGAAGCCACCGCGCCGACTATCACAGGGGCGACTTGATTGGTTAGGGTCTAAGCCCTTCGTCGTCCGGTCGGCCTTGCTGATAGTCGCCTGCATCTCGGCGAAACCTCGCGCGCCCTCCTTGCTGAAGTCATCGAACGCGCCGGCGACCACGAAGTCAGCTTTCCCTGACCGCAAGATGTCCGTGCCGATCTCAACGGAGACGGCCGCGGTCGCGCAGGCTGACACCGGGTTAATCATCGAGCCGTATCCTCCGTAGAGGTACATGCCCGGGTAGGCGGCGCCTACGTTGATCAACGTCTCCTGCAGCACATCTCCTTGCTTATTCTGATCGAGTACAGAGTCAGCATAGAGGCGACGAAGCGCTCTCATACCACCGATACCGCTTCCCTGAGTACAGGCGATACGAGATGGATGCACCGCTTGCCAGAGGTCTTCAGGCTCGAGGCCAGCGCTGCGGAAGGCCTCAGCGGTCGCCAGCAGGTTAAAGATACCGACCGGATCGATCTGCTCCAGCTGTTGGCTATCAAAGCCAAGGCGTGTCGGTTCAAACCCTTCTGGAAGTTGACCCGCGATGTCCCGATCTATCGGACTGACGCGTGGAACGCGGACGCGAGCGCCAGCTTTCCGAATCACTCGACATCCATCGGCCTCTGGGATCACAACCGTATGTTCCGGGTCCTGAAGTCGGAAGGTCTCCGCCAGGTCAGCGTCCGGGACATTAAAGCTCATGTCTTCAGACAGGATGACCTCGGTAAACGCTTCTACGAGATCGGGATCAAAGACCTGGTTGACGCGCACACCGATCTTCTCTGCGAGCTCATAGGTCTCATAGAGGGTGTTTACATCAACTGGATCCCCGCTCTCGACGTCGATCCACTCAGCGCCTTCGAACTTAATCTTGCCGCAGAGCCAGGCCAATTCAAGGGCTGCCTCTCGAGATAGAGTCTGATTTTTCTCAGCGTCCCATCGAATACGAGAGTTTCCGAATGGACCGACCTCTCCAAAGCCAACGATCGCCACACAATCAGCCGGGTTAACACCCTTACCTTGGGTGCCTTCCGGAAGCTTAGGGAACTCAAAGAGGTTGAGCGGTAAACCAGGGTCAACCTCTTTGGTCTCTTCCGTTGGTAGACCGGCTTGGGCCTTTCGAAGAGCAACATTGATGAGGTCACGTAAGCCCTTCGCTTTACCAAAGCCGCCGGTCAGGTCGGCGACCTGAGGTGCCTTCGCGGCCTTAGCCCGCGCTTTGCTGCTGCATTGGTCGAGCAGCGCGTCCGCCATCTGCATTGGGCTATAGGTTTCAATGCCCAGCTCCGACTCAACGGTTTGATAGACGCGGTCGAGCCCATGCATGAGGCCTGTGCCCCGGACCCAACCGATCTTGGCGCCACACAACGTCGTGTAGCGACCCCAGCGGTCGTACTCAGCTTCCCAACGACGGAGCAGGGTCTCTAGACCAATCTTGGACTCCGCGTAGAGTCCGTCGCGGCCCATCTGCCCATGATTCGGGCTGAGTGGGAGGACGATATGGACCTGCTCCGCAGCTTCGCCTCGCTTACCGATCTCGGTCGCGAGTTTACCGATGAGACGCTGCACACCGATCAGGTTCACCTGGAGGGTCGCCGCGATGTCGGCATCCAGAGTGGTTAGATCGCCCTCTGCGGGCACGGCGCCGAATGGAAAACATAGGGTGGGCAGCCATGGTCCCTTGAGCTCAAAACGATTCGCTCCTCGCGTCTCAAAGCGAGACGTGAGCAGCCACTCACAGAGCCCATCAATATCTTCGAAGTTCCCTTGATCAAAGGGGACCACGT
>CALELH010000290.1 GCA_937902595.1 uncultured Myxococcales bacterium | reverse complement strand
TGGATCCAATGCTCAACCAACTTCTCGGCGAACAGCGGGTTGCCTTGAGTGCGCGTCACTAGAGTATCTAATGTCTCATCGGAGAGTTGAACCCGAGACTGTATGAGAGTCTTGGTGTCAGCGTCGTCCAGAGGCTCTAAAGCCATCGAGTGAACGTTGTCCATCGCCACCAAATCTTGCCGTCTAACAAATGAGAGCGGTGTGATTGATGGGGCTAGCTCCCGCCAAGTAGCGACCCAGATGACCGGGAGCTTAGGGGCGCTCTGGTGGACATGTTTTACCCACTCCATCGCCAACGGGCTCCACTGGATGTCATCCAAAACAACCACCACCGTTCGTCGCTTGGAGAGCGTCTCAAGCAGTCTCTGTAGACTTAGGAATCGTTCGGAAGGGGAGGCGAGTCGCAGGCGTCCTGTGTCGCCGGTCGATGTCTGGGCGTCGTCGAGAAGCGCGTCGAACTCAGCGGTCAGATGTTGTGCGTCCCAATGACTCAACATGCGCCGAATACGCTTGAATCGTTCATCACCCTCTAGGCCCGAAGTGCGGAAGAAGTGATGGAGCATCTGCTTGATGGCATCCAGTCCATCATCTCCCACTTGATGCCTCACCCTCAGGGTGTGACTGGCGCCCAGCTCGTGGGTGCGCTCCGAGAGCCATCGAGTCAGGGCCGTCTTACCCACTCCCGGAGGCCCCTCAACAAAGAACACGCTGCCACCCTCGCCCCGTGATGCTCGGCCCAAGGCCAACCAAAGGCGGTCTCGTTCACGTTCCCTGCCTAAGAAATCGCCGGTCGCCATTGAGAACACCGCTAGACCTGTGCCCGGGAGCGCGGTGCCCTCTGGCCGAGGGAGCGGTCGACGCCATGTCTCGGGGAGGCTCGGTGCGGCGGAGGCATCAAACTCCTCTGGGGCCCAGGTTCTATGATGCTGGGGAACAAAGACCGGTGGTAAGGCTACGGTTTGGTCGGATTTAGTCTCCTGTGCCTCTCCGAGCCCGCTGGTGGTTGCATCGCTGTTGATTGGGTCATTGAGCGCTAAGAGTTGGTAGGCGGCGTCGGCCGCAAATTGAAATCGGGATCGCGGCCTCTTAGCCAAGAGCCCCTCTAACCAGCGAACGAAATTCTCGGGCACCGGGAACATCGGCTCGAAGGTAGGCGGGTCATCGCCCAGGTGAGCGCGGAAGATGTCTAGGAATGAGTCGCCTTGATACAGTGGTCGGCCCGTCGCGAGCACCCATGCAAGGCACCCGACTGCGTAGAGGTCTGTCCAGGGCCCATAGTCACGCCACCGGCACAGAACCTGCTCGGGAGACATATAGTTGGGTGATCCAACTATCTTCCCAAGTGAGGGATCGTTCTGCTCGGTTTCTCGCTCAAAGGCGACTCCAAAGTCGGCCAGCCGTAAGCGTCCCCGAGAAAATAGAATGTTCTTGGGCTTAATGTCTCGATGGATGATTCCACGAGCATGAGCGGCAGCCAGCGCCTCTAATAAAGACAGGAGGATCGTCCTCAGTTCGGACCAGGTCATGTCTGGAATCCGGTCTCCGAGGTGTCCATCTGCTGCCCACTCCATCACGATATATGGGCTGCCTTTTGGAATTGAGTGGTCACCCACGAGACCAGCGGGATCTTCGATGACCCCTTCGTCGATGATGCTGATGACCCCGGGATGATCGATCCGAGCGATGGCCCGTATCTCCGAGCGCAAACGGAACACATGGCCTTCGCTGGCTGACTCGGTTCGGGGGATAACCTTGATGGCGACGGGGGTGTTGGTCTCCGTATGGCGTCCTCGCCAGACGTGGCCCATCGCGCCGCTGTCCGCCAACTCTATGGCCTCGAATGGGCCGATCTTAATCATGGAAGCGGCGTCCGTTTCTTACTTGAGCCAAACGCTACAGGGGTAGTCATTGGGTGGACCGTTTCTTGAGAGCTGGAGCGTGCTGGAGCGGATCTGAGATAGCCCGACACCCCCAGCGTTCATGCAGATCACCAGGCTGGCAAATCGAGAATGTCTGAGTGACGTGTGCGGAGGGGGGCGGACCAGGAGGCCGCAGATCAAGGAGGCTGAGAGCTTATCCGAGATGCTCACGAGCCTAGATTTACGATTTACGTCAGTCTTTATGCCGGCCATTGTGCCCCCTTGCGCAACTCAGCGCTCCACCAGACGGGTAAACCGCCGAGTCTTACACCACCGATTTGTTTTCCTGCGTGCACGGAAGAGAGGGTGGGGGAGTACCTCAGCAAATGACCCAAGCAGTGACCGCTCTCAGGTTCGTTCAGCCGTCCATAGACATGCTGCCAGAGAGGCGTAACTCGAAGGACCCGGTGTCAGCGCTCTCGTCCGTAGACAGCCAATCGTCTCCATTAAAATCTAGGCTTCTAAATGACCCCTGGGACGACTCGTCCGGT
>CALELH010000289.1 GCA_937902595.1 uncultured Myxococcales bacterium | reverse complement strand
GCTGCTCCATTGCGACTTCGACGGCGTCTCGCTGAGCGTCGGCGAGGCGTAGGCCCAGGCGACTCACCAGGGCATCCATGTCGATCTCAGGTGTGGGGAACACTTGGCTCGCCAGGGAGACGAGCCGTTCGGCGAGTTCGGTCTCAAGCTCATGGACTGAGGTGAGATAGATCCCGTCGTCATCGAGTAACCGGCCCTCTGAGATCAGAGCGTCTAGCTCCGCGTCAACGGGCGCCTCATCACCGATGAGCTTCACCACACGCTCCACGAGGACCTCTCTCGGTAAGAAGACGTGGCCTTCGTCGATCGCCCGCCCGAGGATGTGGACTAGAGCCGCAGCTGCTCGCACGGAGCAATCAGGAGCAAAACCTAGGCCTTGGGCGACTCTATCAGCGGTCTTGAAGCCAATGCCTGTCACCTCTTCAGCGAGGTGATATGGGTTCTCTCGAACACGTTGGATCGTCTTCTCCTCATGACGAGACCAGATCCGAGCGGCCAGGGCGCTGCTGATCCCCAAGCCCTGCAAAAACACCAAAGCGTCCCGGTGGAAGACGTGATCACGAACCTGGTCAGCGATCTCGTGGGATCGTTTAGGACCGATGCCGTCCACTTCCGTGAGTCGCTCCGGGCTCTTCATTATGATGTCGAGTGTGTTGACGCCAAAATAGTCTACGAGTCGCTCTGCGAGCTTTGGCCCAATGCTCTGGATTCGACCGCTTGAGAGATACCCCTTAAGACCGTCTTCCGTGTGCGGGAGTATCGGGTAAGCCGCGGCGACTTTGAACTGTCTTCCGAAGCGAGGGTCTTCGCGATGTCGACCCAAGAGCCGGACATGATCTCCCTCGCACAAGTCGCCGAGTTCACCTGCCACGCGCAGCCGGTCGTCCCCGCCGTCGGGCTCGAGGAGACCGACCGCGAACCGGCCATCATCTCCTCGGAACAAGAAGCGCACGAACGTCCCGTCCAATGTCTCCTGGTCTTTAGTGGAAGATTCTCTTTGAGACATCCCTACCGTCAATCATGAGTCGCCTTCAGCGCTTTTATCAGTTTTCGAGCCCTGACAATACGTTCCCGAACATCAGAGGGCTGGAGAGTTCGTCGACATAGGGCTCAGAATGTTGCTGAATGGGGATGTGACCGCTGTTTGTAGCTAGGAGATACAATGCGCTCTCTCAACCCGCTCGAACAGATCTTCTGGACGGTTGACCGTGCAGCCCCCCTTAACTTTACCTTCTGTGTCCATCTATCAGGTGACCTGAGTTTTGATGCACTGAGGGCGGCGATCGGCGTTCAATTGCAGCGCTACCCTGCGCTGGGCTTGACCATCCGTGAAGAGGATGGTGACTTGAAGTGGGTCATGGCGCAGAACCCTCCCCGACTCGATGTCGTCAATGGAGGTGCGTGGCATTCTGATTTGGCCCAGTCACTGAACACGCCCTTTACACCTGGAGTTGAGTCAGCGCTTCGAGTGAGATGGCTCCGTGGCGACGCTGAATCTCGTCTTCTCGTCACCTTCAATCACTGCCTCTTCGATGGTCGTGCAGGTGCGATGATTCTGGCCGATCTGCTGCGTGACGCAGGGACCTACAGCCGGGGGGAGTCTCCGCTCTTGGAGGAGAGGCACGCTCTTCATCCAGGGCCTGAATTTGCTGAACGATGGAGAGGGACGGGCCCCTTGCCACGTCGGGTGCTCCATTTTGGTCGTCAGACGGAAGACCGTCGGACAGCCGTCTTGCCTATCGAACTCGACCCTGATCAGAGCGCCGCCCTCACGCTCAGCTCCCGACGGCACAGCGTGTCTCCGACAGCAACCATCTGTGCCGCACATTTACTCGGGCTCGCGGATCTAAATCACTCCGGCCCATTGTCTTTGAGTCTGCCTATCGATTGGAGAGGTCGGCTGGACGGGGTGGGCTCGGACGCCTTGGGTCTCTTAGTCGGGAACGCACATCTCGTCTATCGGCTGTCCCAAAAAGATGACCCATGGACCCTCGCGCGGAGACTGTCAGGTGATTTTCGGAGCGCGGTCAGCGCCGCTCAGCCTATCGCTGACCCCAGCACTGTGTTGGATCTGGACGCTCTGTATGGCGGCCGAGCCTCTACGGCGGTCAGCAACGTCGGTACGCTCTCCATTGGTCAGGCGGGCACACCGTTCAAGATTCTCTCGGTTTGTTTTGGTGTGGGCTGCAGCTTCTTTGGAGACCAAATTATTACGGCCGCCCGAGTGGGCGATCGCTTCAGCCTGATGTACTGCGTCGCTACGGGCTCGGTGTCTATTGAGGACGCGCGTCAGATCGCGTCGGGTACCGTAGAGCGACTCAACGCGATGCTCGCCTAGACCGGCGCCAATGGAGGGGCAAAAGACCAGACGATGCCTATTTCTTCTCCGGGTGGCTCCACCCGATGGGCCCGAGGCTAAGATACCAGTCTAGACCCCATTTAGAAGAGGACCAGGCGGCCGCGCCGCGGGTGCCGGCCTCTTGGGCCATCCCTTGCCATGTATCCGCCGCCCTCTTATAGCGTGGCAAGGCGCGCAGCCTACCCGCGAACAGGGAGCACAGCTGCGCCTGCCGACCGAACAGCACAGCCTGCAGGTGCAGTGGCGCGTTCTCGGCGAGGGATGCATAAAGCTCTAGCTGCGCCCTCAGCCCATCGGCGGCTTGCTGAATTACTACGCCCTCCCTTAGAAAAGGAGCCGTCTTCAAATCTGCTCGTCTCAGCTCGATCTCAAAGGATAAGTTGGGATTTAGGGAGGCGGCTTGTAGGGCGTCGAGGGCGGTGGCATCGCGGCCCAGAGCGATCAAGATTCGAGCCCGTATGAGTTGGCATTGTGGACGAAGTTGCTCGGGTAGAAAGGGGGTCTCGCAGTCGCTCAATGAATCCTCAATGATGCTGAGGGTGTCGTGACGTCCGTCTAAACCGGCCAAGGCTCTTGCGTAGTCTAGAGACCACGTCGCCTGGCGGACCGGATCCGGCGCCAAAGGCAATATCTGTTTGAACACCTGTATAGCCATCTTCCATCTCTCGGCCGCGACGAGACCTGCGGCAAGAAGCGGTAGGTACCTGCGTTCATAGTCAACGCCGCCTAGGCCACGAAGATATCCGCGAACTGTGAGCGGTCCTTGTGCACTTCGAGATCCTGAGAGGACGAGCAGTTCGACCATGCCCTCCTGGAAAACGTTTCGACCAGGCCCCGCGCTGATCGCGGTCTCAATGTAGGCTAGAGCCTGGTCCAATGCATCTCCGTAGCGGCCATCCGCGTAGGTCAAGAACGGATCCAAGAACTCTGCGTAGACTCGGCCAACCTCCTGGGTGTCCCTGCGTAGATCCGCCAAAATAGCGCGGGCCTGAGGCGTCTTTCGTTTAGCTAGGGCGCTGTGAGTGAGATGAACCTTTGCTCTCAGGGCGAATTCGCTCTGAGGATAATGATCGATGAGATCTTGCTCATAGACAGCTGCTCGCTCGAAGTCACCTGACGTACGCACTGCGTGCGCTAAGTAGTAGAGCACTGCGTCCCGAGCGGGAATTCGGCGAGGGGTCTTCAGGAGGTCTGCGAGAGTCTCCGCTGCGCCAGTGTAGTTTAGCCCTGCACCAGGATCTTGTTGAGCCGCTCGGTTGGCGTGGTCCCATTGAAGACTAATCAGAGACAGTTGCTCGCGGATACGGCCGACGCCAGGGGCCTCATTATCGACACGAAGCTGCTGGGCCTTGAGACGCTGAGTGAGCAAGCGCATGGTCTCTGGCTTGCCGTCATCTCTCCCCTCTAGCAAGAGATAGGGGGCGGGGAGGAGTGTGCCTGCTTGCTGCCCAACATCCTCAATCATGGCGGGAACGAGAGCGCCTCGAGCGCCGGCTATGAGACGCTCATCCATTAACACGAAAGGATCGAGGGCGACGGTGTGAGTGGTCTGAACTCTCCGGGTTTGGGCCTGTCGCCAATCCGTAGGTACCCCTAGATCGGTGTCGCCCGCGGTCTGGAGCGCGCCAAGCCCGATGGCCGCGGCCGAGACGAGACCCAGCAGAACAATATAGCTCCAACGAACACTTCGAGATCCCGACTCTCTCCAACGATTTTGAGTTGAGCGCGGTTTGATGGCTTCAGGGGTAGCGAACTCAATGGGCTCAGGCGACTCGTCAATCTCAACGGCTTGTACGCCCCACGCTGGCGTGACTCGGTCCTCGCGTAAGACTGCCTGTGCTTCCAGCAATACGTCTCTGACTGCGTCGATAGACGTCGGGCGATCGTCGGGCTGCTTGGCCATCATTCGAGCGATATAGGTGTTGAGTCCTTCTGGTAGAGCTCGCTGATCTTCGCCATCGATGACCGGGATGGGAGCGCCGGTATGACGTCGGGCGACCATCTCTGGCGACCCTCCATATGGTCGTGACCCCGTCAGCATTTCAAAGAGCATGACACCAAAGGCGTAGATGTCTGCGCGGGCGTCTATGGAGCCTCCAATGAACGCCTCAGGCGCCGAGTACTCAGCTGTACCTAGGGTCGCGCCTTTCGGTGCACGCCGACCTAAGTGGTGCGCTATGCCAAAGTCCAAGAGACGAATCTGGATGCCGAGTGGACCTTCGGTGAGCATCACGTTGTCCGGCTTTATATCGCGGTGGACGATACCGAGCCGATGGGCCTCCGAGAGCGCTTCGGCTAACTGAACGCCGAACTCGATGCTCTGGCGTACCGTCAGTGGGCCATCCGCGAGGCGATGTGCCAGAGATTGACCGTGAACGTATTCGAGAGCCATGAACAAGCGGCCATCATCAAGATGGCCAAAGTCGAAGAGCGTGACAATATTGGGGTGCCGTATTCGGCTTACGGCCCTCGCCTCATCCATAAAGCGTTGGGTCTGTGTGGTGCCTTCGGACTCAATGGGGGCGATGACCTTTAGAGCGACGAGGCGGTCGAGCATAGACTGACGTGCCAGATACACTACGCCCATTCCACCTTGAGCGATGGTCTCGATGACCTGATAGCGTTGCGCGACGAGGGCGCCCCGTAGGGAGGGTGGATCCCTTAGAGGAGATTGGTCACGGGCACAGACCTCTGCGTCGCTCGGGTACCATCGGCCGCAAGTCGGGCACCGCCGAGCGTTGAATTCGCTCTTCATTTTCTCTGAGCTGTCCACCACGGAGAGCTCTCCCCAACGCCGGAAGAAAGACCAGAGCCTAACTGGATCTCGGCGCGATGCAAGAATGGATTGGTCTGCGGCCGTGAATCCGTCGATGGATGCATGGAGACGTAGAGGGGACTCAAGGGGTTCCGATGACCTCTCCTTGACGTCTGTGTTGGGGTCCCTTACCAATCTACAATGATGTGCTTGGGAGGATAGATATGGGGAGCATCCTCGACCAAATTGGTGGAACACCAGTCGTGGAGTTGTCCCGGTTGGGCTCTGGGTTAGATTTCCCTGTGTTTGCAAAATGCGAGCATCTGAATCCAGGAGGATCCGTAAAGGACCGG
>CALELH010000288.1 GCA_937902595.1 uncultured Myxococcales bacterium | reverse complement strand
TGTTCGTCGTCGAGGCGTTGTCGGTCATCATTCAGACGACCTCCTTTAAGCTCACGGGCAAGCGAGTCTTTCGAATGGCCCCAATTCATCACCACTTCGAGAAGCTTGGTTGGCAAGAGCCAAAGATCGTGGTGCGGTTTTGGATCGTGTCCGTCATGTTGGCGCTCGTCGCTCTAGCCAGCTTGAAGGTGCGCTGATGTTGGGTCGTTTCTTTAAGCGCGATGAGCCCCTCGACGGAGATACACAGATCGTTGATCTCCGGTACGACCGAATTCTCCTAGGAGCGACGATGATCCTGATGGGGATCGGCGTCGTGATGGTCTATTCGGCGAGCGTGGTGACCGCAAAGAACGAGACGACCTTCCTCTACAAGCAGATCACCTATTGTGCCTTCGCTTTTGTCGCGATGGGGGTTCTAGCGAACCTTCATCACAGCATCATAAAGCGGTTTGCATGGCCTCTCTTCATCGGTGCCTTCATCTTACTGAGCTGTGTCTTGGTGCCGGGCTTGGCCATCGAGGCTAAGGGGGCGGTGCGCTGGATTGGTCACGGCTCCATCCGTTTTCAGCCGAGCGAGGCGATTAAGCTGGGGTGGATCATATTACTGGCCGCCTTCCTCAGCGAGCGGCAGGACCAACTCCATAGGTGGAAACGAAGCTGGATGACGCCGACGATCATCGTAGGCATCATTTCCGCGCTGCTGTTGATTCAGAAAGATCTGGGTTCGACGGTCATCTGTGTCGGGCTCTTGATTCTTATGATCTTCGCGGCTGGCGCTCAGGTGCGTCACCTCGTCGCTGCTGTGGGCGCGGGCATCCTCGCGATCTGTGGTTTCATCCTTCTCGAGCCATATCGTGTGCGTCGTTTGATGTCGTTTCTTGAGCCAGAGCGATATCGACAGGGAGATGCTTGGCAGCTCTATCAGGCGCTCATTGGGTTCGGCAGTGGAGATTGGACAGGACTCGGGCTCGGGCTCTCCAATCAAAAGATGGCCTTCCTTCCGGAGGCGCACACTGACTTTATCTTCAGCATTCTAGGGGAAGAACTCGGACTGGTGGGGGTCGCAGTCGTGGTCTGTCTGTTCGCTGTTTTCGCTTGGCGAGGATTCCACATCGCGAGGCGAGCCAACACGGTCTTTGGAGCGTTATTGGCCTACGGGTTGACCGCGCTCATCTGCTTTCAGGCGATCGCAAATATGGCCGTTGCCACCGGCATGCTGCCGACCAAGGGCTTGACGCTACCGTTCATTAGCTATGGCGGAAGCTCAATGGTCATCATGGGGGTTGCGGTCGGTATCCTCCTCAACATCTCCAAGCGGGAGCCGCCTCCGGAGTGGCTGCATGGCTGGGTAATCGATCGAGCGCCGGTGTCCGAGGACCCTGAGCCTTCGGCTGAGGGGGCCCAATGACGGTCGCGCTTCCTCAGCGTCATAGATTAATGGTTGTCGGTGGCGGCACCGGGGGACATGTGTTTCCTGGGGTTGCTGTGGCTGAGGCCTGGCTGAGACTGGTTGAGGACGCAGAGGTTGTCTTTGTTGGAAGCCCTACAGGCTTTGAGGCCAGAGTCATTCCACCTATGGGTCATCCCTTCATAGCCGTCGAGGCGAGACGTCTTAAGAACGCCGGGATCGTAGAGCGACTCAAGAGTTTGTTTCGAATGCCAGCGGTGATTTGGGCGGGCGTCAAGCTCCTAAAGCGTGAGCAACCGTGTGTTGTATTTGGGGTCGGTGGTTATGTTTCGGGCCCGGTCGTTCTCGCCGCGGCGCTCACCGGTCGGCCAAGCGCTGTCGCCGAACAGAACGCGCGTCCAGGTTTGACGAACCGTCTGCTGTCTTACGCTGTACGTCGCATCTATACGGCTTTTCCTGAGGCAATGAACCACTTCCCTAAGAGGAAGGTTCGCGAGCTCGGTAACCCTGTGCGCGACGCGATATTAGACTGTGAACAGGTCTCCGATGACCAGGGGCCTCGTATCTTGATCTTGGGGGGGAGCCAAGGTGCCCGCTCTCTCAATGAACTCCTGCCTCCGGCGGTCGCCAGGTTGAAGAGTGACTATCCGGGCCTGCGCGTGACCCATCAGACAGGGCGTGATCGAGACGAAGGTGTGCGCGCCTCTTACGATGAACTCGGCGTCGACGATGTGGTGGTGTCACCTTTCATTGATGATATGGCGGGCGCCTTCGCGACGACGGACTTTGTGATCGCGCGTTCTGGCGCAACAACCGTCGCGGAGCTCGCTTGCGTGGGGTGCCCCGCGCTCTTTATCCCGTTTCCTCACGCAGCGGATGATCATCAGACGGCGAACGCCGACTCCCTCGTCTCTGCTGGGGCAGCCCTCATGGTCCAGGAGCGTGATTTGAGCGTGGATGGACTCGTCGAATTGGTCACTCCGCTTCTGAGAGACCCTGAGCGTTTGGACGATATGGGACGACGAGCGCTAGAGCGCGGTCGACCCGAAGCTGCCGACGACATCGTCACAGACCTCCTCGGTATGGCGGGGCTCTCAGATGCTCTCCGCGCGACAGGGGAGGCAGCCTGATGAGTCGTTTCACGAATGCGCGAGTCGGTGTTCTTTTGGGTGGCGTCTCTAGGGAACGCGAGGTGAGCCTTAAGACGGGCAGCGCGGTCATCGAGGCGCTTACGAGCCTGGGCCACACGGTCGTCGAGATCGATCCGTCTCACGAGAACGTTCAGCAATTGAACGATGCGAAGCTAGACGTCGTCTTTAACGCGCTGCACGGAACCTATGGTGAGGACGGTCGGCTCCAAGGTCTGCTGGATTGGATACAAATCCCATACACCGGAGAGGGGCTGCGGGCGAGTATGCTGGGCTTCGACAAGGTGCTGGCCAAGCACCAATACAGTGTCGCTGGCGTCCCCGTCGCTCAAGATCTCGTCGTCTCCGCGGCCGATGCGGAGGCCTTTGATATCTCCGAGTTGCCCTTTGAACTCCCCGTCGTCGTCAAGCCTGTCGCCGAAGGTTCTAGCGTCGGAGTCACCATCGTTCAGACACCTGAGCTATTCGCTCAAGCCATGACCGACGCTGCAGTCTCCGATGTATTGGTTGAGCAGTTCGTTGAGGGACCTGAGCTCTCAGTCGTCATACTCGGTGACCGTGTCTTGGGGTCGGTTGAGATCGAGCCGGTCCGAGATTTCTACGATTACGAGGCTAAGTATGGCGAGGCTGGTACTCGATACCATGTCCCACCGAGGCTCTCCGCCGAAGACATCGCGTGTGTCGAGGAGGTCGGTTTGGCCGCCCATCGCGCTCTTGGGTGTCGCGGCGTTACCCGAACGGACGTGATCCTCGGGCCAGACGGTCCCATCGCGCTTGAGACCAACACCTTGCCCGGGATGACAAACGCCAGTTTGG
Organism: uncultured Myxococcales bacterium; assembly: GCA_937902595.1. Lineage (GTDB taxonomy): Bacteria > Myxococcota_A > Bradymonadia > UBA7976 > UBA1532 > UBA1532. The sequence continues at coordinate 11,456 of CALELH010000288.1, read as the reverse complement.
TTCCGAAGGTCGCGGCGTCAGTCGGCATCGATTTCCCAAGTTTGATTGGACAGATTCTTGAGCTAGCGGCGTGCGCCGAGGAGGGTGGTTATGGCCGGCAATAGATATCGTGGGAGACGGTCCCAGGTCACAACGGACGTATTCGCTCGTGTCTTCGACGGTTCGGTTTGGCTTCTCGCCAACAGCCGCAAGGCGATGAGGACGATTCTCATCGTCTCCATGCTCGGTAGCCTTGGATATGCCACCTGGATTGCAGTGCAGCGTTCGCCGTACTTCTTGGTGCGCCACGTGGCCATCGAGTCGATCCCTCATCTATCGGAGCAAGACACGTTAGCTCGTGCGGGCTTGGATACGCGTATCAACATTTTTCAGTTTGATCCTGGTGCAGCGCAGCGCGCTCTCTTACAGCATCCATGGGTGGCTCGCGCCGAGGTAAAGAAGGTGCTTCCCGACCGAGTAAGCATTCGCCTGTCTGAGCGGCGGCCAGAGGGCATCTTAGTGCTGGGTAAACTCTATCTCGTCGATGGTGAGGGGCGTCCATTCGTGAAGGTCAGCAAGGATCTCGTCGGACAGTATCCGATGGTGACAGGCCTGAGCCGCGCCGACTTCGAGACGACCCCTGATGAGGCACATCGCATGGTCCGTAATGCCTTGGCCGTTGTCAGAATGTACGAAAGAACAGATGTAGCATCGCGTTGGCCCATCGGCTCAGTTAACCTGGGCGTGGGGGGACGTGTGGATATGATGCTTGATCAAACTCGAGTCGGGCTCGGGGCCGATGGGTTTGAACACAAACTTGAGAAGTTAAATCGCATCTTGTCGCAGCTTGAGGGCCGCAAGATGGGAGCTGAGTATATCCTCTTTGGTGATGACCCGAGTCGGGTCATCGTCAAGGAATCAACGAGGGACACCGTACGTCATGGGTCGTTGACCTTGAATGACACGGGAGCGCGAGAGTGATGGCAAATCAGATGATAGTAGCAGGGCTAGACCTAGGGTCACATGACGTCAAGTGTGTGATCGGAGTTCATCACGAGGACGGTCAGGTAGACATTATTGGAACGGGGACTCATCCCGCCAATGGCTTCCAGAACGGGATTGTCTCCAACACCGCGGATGCGGTGAAGAGCATTAAGTCAGCGGTGAGCGAAGCGTCGCTCATGGCCGACGTAGAGATCAAAGAGGTCCTTCTGTCGGTGTCTAGCCGGCATATGGAGAGTCACAATGATCATGGGATGGCGAGAGTGCTCGGTGAGACCGTCGATTCAGACGATGTTCACGCGGTCGTTGACGTCGCGAGCGCCATTAAACTTCCACCTGAGCAGCAGATACTCCATGTGGTACCGCAAGACTTCATCGTCGATGGCCGTCGGGGCATACCGAACCCCCTCGGAGTTCGTGGGGTTCGTCTTGAGGTTCAGGCTCACGTTGTTATGGGCCATCTTGCACGTATCGAGAGCCTTGAGGCCTGCTGCCGCCAGGCTAAGTTGAATGTTGTCGACGCCATCTACGGTCCTCTTGCCCAAGCAGAAGCGCTCCTCACTCAGCGTGAACGAGATGTCGGTGTCATCCTCTTGGATATCGGCGCAGATACGACGGACATCTCCGTTTTTGAGGGCGGTAGTATTATTCACGCCGCGACGCTCCCAATCGGTGGCGAGCGCATCACTCGTGACATCAAGGATCTCCTCGGGACCCCCCGGGTGGAGGCTGAACATCTAAAGAGAGTTCATGGATGCGCGACTACGGAGCTCGTCGCCAAGGACGAGAAGGTCTCAATTCCTGGCGTCGGCGGACGTAAGTCACGTGAGATGGACCGCTATTCCTTTTGCGAGATTATCGAGGCGCGGGCTGTAGAGATTCTTCACTTCGTCGCCGATGAGCTTGCCCAAATTGGGTGCTCTGATGGCTTCCCGGGCGGCGTGGTTTTGACCGGAGCGACGGCAAACCTCGAGGGCATGGTGGAGTTAACTCAAGATGTTCTCCGATTGCACACCACAAAAGGGGAGCCGAAGGGTCTTCACGGTCTGGTGGATGTTATCCGGGATGCTCGTTATGCGACGGCCACAGGCCTCGTCGCCTGCGGTGTACAGCTTAAGCATTTACAGTGGTTTAGCAGCCGTCAGGTCCGTCTCAAACGACGCGGCATGAGGCGTTCATTTCGCTTCTGGTCTCGGGGCTGAACAAAAAAACAGGATCTGTCAAATAACTCATTGAAAACGTGGATCATTTGACATATGTAAGTACATGTGGGTTCGGCAAGTTGGATGGCCGATCTCGCAATCAATTAATAGAGTTATGCTTTTCGGGATCTGATGAAGGCCCGAGCTGCGCTGAATAGGGGATTTCAGTGATTGATCAGCCGTTTGGGTATGGTGATGATGGCTCCGGTGCCAACATCAAGGTCATTGGTGTGGGCGGTGGCGGTAGCAACGCGGTCAATAAGATGGTTGAGAGCGGCCTTAAAGGGGTCGATTTCATTATCGCCAACACGGACGCCCAAGCGCTTAGGCATTCCCCTGTGCCGACGCAGCTTCAGATTGGCGCTAACCTGACCAAAGGGCTTGGCGCAGGCGCTAACCCAGAGGTTGGACGCAGCGCAGCGCTCGAGGACCAACGCCTCATCAATGAGTCGGTTCAAGGCGCTGATATGGTCTTTGTCACTGCCGGAATGGGTGGCGGCACCGGGACGGGCGCAGCGCCTGTCTTTGCGCGAGCTGCCAGAGAGCAGGGGGCGCTAGCTGTTGGCGTTGTAACCAAACCATTTAATTTCGAAGGCCGCGCTCGTCGCCGTCGCGCAGAGTCTGGTCTTGAAGCGTTGAGCGAAGAGGTCGACACCCTCATCGTCATCCCGAATCAGCGACTGCTCGCCATCAGTGATGAGCAGACGACGATGATGGATGCCTTCGGGACGGCCGACCGAGTCCTCTTCGATGCCGTTCAAGGGATCAGTGACCTCATTACCGACCACGGTATGATCAACGTCGACTTTGCCGACGTCCGTACCATTATGATGGGTAAAGGGTTGGCGTTGATGGGAGCGGGCAGGGCGTCCGGTGAAGGTCGCGCCTTAATCGCTGCTCAGCAGGCGATAGCGAGCCCGCTTCTGGATGACATCAGCATCGAGGGAGCGACCGGGATTCTCATCAACTTTACCGGTGGTTTAGACCTCAAGATTACCGAGATTGAAGAGGCGGCGAGCCTGGTAGAGGACGCAGCGCACGAAGAGGTGAACCTCATCTTCGGTGCGGTCATTGATGAGACGCTGACCGATGAAATTCGGATTACGGTCATCGCGACGGGCTTTGAGCAGTCAGTGAGTCGTCCATCTTCAATGATGACCTCACGGCACACTGTTCCTGGATACCGCGTGAGTGAGCAGCCTCGGCAGGTCGAAGCCCGCCCAGAGGCACCCGCACCCGGCCTCATTCAAGCCCCACCAGCACCGGAACCTCAGCCGAGCCCAACCGTGATGACGACGACGATGGAAGCGGTGACCATCAAGCAGCCGAGCGTTCCAGAGCGTCCGGCCCCTGTGATGCAGGCCCCTGAGACACGGAACGAAACGAGACCCGAGACGAGCTCCGTTGGGCACACGTCCGGAGAGTATCTGAGCAAGGGGGGGCAATCCGTTAGCCCTAATCCAACTCCGACGCCTGAGGCGACGACTCAACGTCAGGTTCGCCTACAGACACCACGCATGAGGAGCATGCCTCCTGCAGGGCCTCGCCGGACTAATCCAAACATCTCTTTGCCTCCGCGCCAGCCCGGCGCGCGCGGCCGTCGAAGCATCGAAGAGACGGACATTGAGACACCTGCCCTCACCCGTAACGGTGGCTGTCGGTCTGTCGGTGAGCAGGAGATGGGCGAAGCTTTTTGGGACATGACTATGGATGAGTCCATAGACAGCAGCGAGGTGACGGCTGTTCCAAGCTGGCTGCAGAGCCGTCGACGCAAGCGCTAATCACCGTCTTCACGTGCTCGACTTCTCTGGGAGTCGGCACGTCCTACTCGAGTTCATTTTCGCTCGGTCTTTAGCCCACAATATGAGTGAGTTCGCCTATAGATGACGCACGGTTTCCGGTGTCAGTCTGACTTGAAGGCGAACTCGGTTCGCTCCCTGACATTATTTGAATGAATAAACAGCCTCTTCCGGTGTCTGTGCCCCACGGTTAGGGGCAGTGTGATTCGGGGCTTCCAATATCGAGGCTTGGTCACTACACTCCGGATCCCGCACACAACCAATTGGACGGAGGGTTCACAGATGCGTCGGTCGCTATGCTTGAGTCTTGTCACGATGATGATCGCCTTTATCGGAGGCGACGCGCTCGCCAAGAAGAAGAAGAAGAAAGCCCTTACACCAGTCACCGTGACTGTGACTAATCAATGTACGGCTGACCTTGGCGTAAATGTGGGTGGCGTAGACTTCGCTGCCGCTCCTGGCGCGACCTCTGAAGCACAGACGGTACCTGGCGCTGAGGGTGATGCCTATCCCTATAAGTATAAGGGATCAGCGGCTGAGCCTCGCTATGTCTTCATCGCGGCTGGCGGCACATACAACCTCACCTTTAGCAATTGCGTGGGCACCGATGTGGCTGACCTCTCTACGAAAAACCTATCTGAGCGACCGGCTGGCTTGTCTCCGAACGCCGCGGCTCAGATTCGTTTCCGCGCCTCGAGTAATAAGGGAGAGTCGCTACCCAACCTTCACTACAAGGCGGGGGATGAGGGCCGTTTTCGTCCTCTAGCGGTGAGCTTCACGAGCTACAAGGAGAGCGCTGCTGGCGAGTATGGTTACGGCTTGAAGCTGAAGTCAAAGCGGATGCGCTTTCAGGGACGGCTCATGCCCGGGCGTCAGCTAGAGCTGCGTAACGGTAAGGTGAAGTTGGAGGCAGGTAAGAAGTACCTCATCGAGGCGGGAGTCGTGGCCAACAAGATCTTCATTAAGTTTGAGGATGAGGGCTGGGCCCAAAAGTAAGCTCTTCCTCGGGGGCCCGCACCTAAGGGTCCTCTGAGATGATCTCACCGCTCTCTTTAACGCCCGCGGCTCGACCATATTTGGATGGGTCGCTGGCCCCTTCTAGACGTGATCCGACTACTCTGATCATCTGGACTGCGTTGAAGCGGCCCCGCTGTTGGACGTCGTGACCGCGCGCCTTGAGTCCGGACATCGCTTCGTCCTTGAACCCGCCCTCCATGTAGAGGGTGTCTGGTTGCCATTGATGATGAAATCGGGCTCCTCTGACAGCGGCCCTGGCGTCCTTCTCGAACAGCAGGACGTTCAGAATGGCTTGCAGCGTCCCTGTGATAATCGTTGGCCCACCAGAGCCTCCAACGACGAGTAAGACGCGCCCTCTCTTGAGCACAATCGTCGGGCTCATACTCGACAGAGGTACCTTTCCTGGAGCGATGGCGTTTGCCTCACGCCCGACCAAGCCAAAGGCGTTGGGCACCCCTGGAGCCGCGACGAAATCGTCCATCTCGTTGTTCATGATTATACCTGTAGTTCCAGCTACATAAAGGCTTCCGAAGCCGGTGTTTATCGTCGTGGTGAGGGCGACAGCATTGCCCGCTTTGTCGACTACGCTGAGATGTGAAGTGCCTCCATCCGAGGGGCTCTTGTAGCGTCCTCCATAGGCCTTGTTTGGGAGTGTCTTCTTCGGGTTGAACGCAGCTCTGACCCGGTGACGTGTCTCCGGGCTGAGTAGCTCTTTTATGGGCACGTGTACAAATCCGGGGTCGCCCATAACGTTAGCTCGGTCAGCGAAGGCATGCTTCATCGCTTCGGTGATGCGGTGCACATAAGCGGCGCTGTTCCAGCCAAGCTTACGAAGCGGGAGTCCTTCTAGGACCCGAAGGATTTGAACCAGAACCGCACCTCCACTACTTGGCGGCGGCATAGAGAGCACTCTGGCTCCCATCACGCGTTCATCGACGAGAGGTCGTCGACGTGCCTTGTAGGATTCGAGGTCTTTCAATCTAATGAGACCGCCATCCCGCTTCATGGCATCCGTCAGCGCCTTGCCGACCTCTCCTCCATAGAGCGCTTGCGCACCTTTGGCCGCGAGGCTGCGTAGAGTTTGAGCGAGGAGTGGACGCTTAATCGTCCCACCGACCGGGATCGGTGCCCCGTCCTTTGTCAGAAACATCTTCCTCAATGCGGGGCGCTGCAGCAGCTCCTCGCGGAGGTAGCTAATCTTCTCGTGAAGAATTTGATTACATGGAAAACCCTCGTTTGCGAGCTTGATCGCCGGGGCAACGACGTCTCTCCAAGGGAGCTTTCCATGCCGCTTGTGTAGGGTGTAGAGCCCCGCGGCTTCTCCGGGTACAGCCGCAGCTTTAGGGCCGGCCTGGCTCGCGCCTGGGATGACCTCACCCTGAGGGTCGAGATACATATCTCGCGTCGCCAATCCCGGAGCGACCTCCCGAAAGTCGAGCGCGTATGGCTCCCCCTTAACTCGGTGAATGATCGCGAAACCGCCACCTCCAATACCCGAGGCAAAAGGCTGGACTACCCCAAGAACGAGGGCTGTAGCGACGGCGGCGTCGACAGCATCTCCACCCCGAGCGAGCATCGCTGCGCCTGTTCTTGATGCAGTGAGGCTATCTGCAGCGACGATGCCGCCGCTGGCCGTTAAAGTGGTGTCAGCGAGCGCGAGGTGAGGGATGACTTGCAGCAGGAGTAAGAGTGAAGTCGTTCGCATTGCTTAGTCCTCAACGGGGGATAATGATTTCTTGAGTGAGACGGTCTTGGAGAATGGTCCTAGTTGTCCGCGCTTGTGCCAGGCTGCGCGAGCGAATCGGGTGTCCTCGTTGAGTACGATGGTCATACTGTCGCCTTCTTTAGCTCGATGAACATCTGCGACCCCTCCAGTCCCATCTGTCAGGTGGAGAGCCCGGCCGTCAGGAGGCGGGCCGCACTCCTGCCTCCACTCTAACGACAGACGAATATGTGAAGATTCCCGCTCAATCAGGATTTGCGGTGGCGTGTCTATGGATAGAGTGTTTGGTCTCGCTTTGATCCCGCAGCCCGAAAGGAGCGCGAGGAGCACCAAGGAGCCTAAGCAGCGTAATACCACTGTGGAGAGCTATCGATTAGACAAGCGTTGGCGGGCTTCGGTGATGGCCGCTGTGACGCGTACTGGCGCCGTACCACCGGGACTTGTTCGAGCGCTCACGGAAGATTCAACGGTGACGGCTTGACGAATATCGTCCTCGAAGGCGTCGCTGAACTGTTGAAACTCTTCAAGCGACAAGGAGACGAGGGTGCGGCCATGGTGTAAGCACCATCCGACCAGTCGGCCGACGACGTGGTGCGCCGTTCGAAAGGGGACGCCTTTGTTCGCTAGGTAGTCAGCGACGTCGGTGGCGGTCACAAACCCATCGTCGCACGCCGCCCTCATCCGCTCCGAGTTGACTCGGCAGGCTGGGATCAGACGGGCGAAGGCATCGACGCAGTCACGCAAGGTGTCAGCCGCATCGAACAGCGCCTCTTTGTCCTCTTGGAGGTCCTTATTATATGCCAGCGGAAGTGACTTGAGCGTCGTCAGAAGCGAGATGAGATCACCGAAAACTCGGCCGCTCTTCCCGCGGACTAGCTCCGGGATGTCCGGATTCTTCTTCTGGGGCATGATGCTCGATCCCGTCGCGAAGGCGTCGCCAATCTCGACAAAGGAGAACTCTTGGCTCGACCACACGACTAGCTCTTCTGCCAATCGTGATAGATGGACCATGGCTATGGCGGCCGCCGCAGTAAACTCGATGGCGAAGTCGCGATCGGCTACACCGTCTAGGCTGTTGGTCATTGGCTTATTGAAGCCAAGGGCTGCCGCCGTATGCTCTCTGTCTAGCTGAAAGGGGGTCCCCGCCAGCGCGGCTGAGCCTAACGGCGATTCAGCGCATCTAGAGCGGCAATCGACGAGGCGGCTGCGATCTCGCTCAAACATCTCAAAATATGCGAGCAGGTGGTGAGCCAGCAGTATCGGCTGCGCCCTCTGTAGATGAGTATAGCCGGGCAAGATCGCTTGTCCGTCTCTCTCTGCTACGTCGAGGAGCGCTGCTTGGAGAGCGTCTACGCCCTCCAGGAGCCCATCAATGCAGCGCATGAGCCATAGTCTGAGGTCCGTCGCGACCTGATCATTCCGGCTTCGGCCCGTATGTAGTCGGGCCCCAGCGTCGCCGATGAGCGCGGTCAGACGGTGCTCGATGTTCATGTGAACATCTTCGAGGTCAGTGCTCCACTGGAAGGTCCCGTCTTCGATCTCCTTGCGGATCTGCTCTAGACCATCATGGATGGCAGCGGCGTCCTCATCGCTGATGATCCCTTGCTTCGCCAGCATCGCGGAGTGGGCGATAGATCCGTCGATGTCTTCGGCATAGAGCCGTTTATCGAAACTGACGGACGCGTTGAGACGAGCGACGAAGGCGTCTGTCGCTTCGGTGAACCGTCCTCCCCATGTGCTCTGGCCGTCACTCATATTAGAACTCGATCCCGAATAACATCTGCAGAGTCTGAGCGGTGTTGGCCTCAGCCTTGACCGAACCGTCATCGTTCAGAGTGTTAAAGGCGCCCATTGGGAACAGCGCTCCATATGCGATGGACCAGAGGAATTGGTCCTTCTGCTTCATGAAGAGCTCGATATCGAATTCAAGGCCCAGGCTGTTCTCTTGTCCTGGAGTAGCCTCTTTCTTCAGCGCATATCCGTAGATGGCGGAGAGCTCAAAGCCCCACGTCTCAGTCGGCTGATTAATCACATTGTATCGAAGATACGGTTTGAAATAGGTCGCGTTCGACACACCGCCCAATAGCTCTCGAAACATAATCAAATCGACGGTGTAATCGCGGTCGAAGTAGAAGTTCGTGAGATCTGTATCCTGAGTCCCGATTGGAGCCGCTGAGGGCAGCTCCGAAGCGCCAAGTCTACCAAACCCACCCTGGGCGTCACCGCTGGCGAGTCCATGATGCAGACCCCAGTCGATATCTCCCACCGTCGCATCAAACTCCAACGCATAGCCGAATCGGAAGACATCGCGTCGTCTTGGCTCCGTGGACTCGCACACCTCGAGGTCTGTCTCTGTTGGATCAATGCAGGCTCTCGCGGCCTCGTGGAAGAGTTGAGGGACTTCTTCGATAGAGCCGGTCGTCAAGGCGGCCTCTAATTGGACACGGTAGGCGCGATCCTTAGCCGGATGGTATTGGAAGTCGAGCCAGAGATCTGGAGTAAAAGTGAACGCGTCGACTTCGTAAAGTTGGACGTCGCGGTCATTAAGCGGGGGAATCCCATCCGATGGGTAGGTCCCTTCCAGGCTCTGCGTTCTCAGGATGTTGTAGAGCCCCCAGTCGAAGGTGCGAACCCGATCCTTGTGTAGTTCCTTGGCGCGCTTTTGGAGTTCGGCTCGGCTGTGTGGTCGTTGGAAGATGGCAAAAACAAACTGGTTACCGTCGTCTCTTTGGTCGAGATCGTAGGGTTGCCCACCTGGTTGATTACGAAGATCTTGGTTGCCGCTCGCGCCGATAACGCCCTCCGCAGGAAAGTCCCAAGCGACGCTTAGGTAGGTGTCGAACAGTTTGGTCACACCCATCAGCCGATCGACCGAGTCTCCGAAATCGCAGTCAAGACAGTCGCCCGAGTTCGCGATTAGACCGAGCCCCCAATGGCTCGGCATTCGACCCATCGTGAGCAAGCCGAGTGGCGTTTGCCACTCACCCCAAAGGCGCTTCACGCGAAGGCCGTCTCGCCAGCCGTTCACGCCTGACTCTGGCGGACGTTGTGAATCCTCGAAGGCTTCGATAGGCACGTCTGCTCGGCCGAGAATATCCGCATCAGGCCCCAATGATCTCTGCGTGTGCGGGCCACCATCTGGCGTGCTGCCCAAAACGAGGTTATCGAGAACGTCGATCGTGGTTCGAACTCGTAGACTCTCAGAGACGTGGAGGGTCGGATTATACCGAAAGCGAATGTTCGATCCGGCGAGTGACTCCGCGTCCTGATTGTACCGGTGGTTTACATTCTCTGGGTGCTGGTTGCCCTGTTGATCTCGCGCTGTGAGAGGGGGGGCGAAAGGGGAGCTCCCTTGGCGTGTTGAGCTGTCATAAGTTCCGAGGTCGAACCCGTAGAAAAGGTCGGACCGAACACGAAACGCACCGTGATGTTCGAACCATGGGAAGCTCACCCTCGCGGCGGGCCCAAGGGCCGCGTCCCAATTCGCCGTGAGCTCATGGCCGGGGCTCTTCTTCTTTCCGTCGGCCTTCTTGGCTTCGTCCCAGCTCGGCATACCGTCGAAGGACATCTGCGACTTCTTCGCAGCGTTCACCTTTTTCTTAGGTGCTTTCGAAACCGGCTTTTTGGGGTCACCTGCAGCCTTTGCAGCTGCTGCGCCTGCCTTTTGAGCCGCGTCTAGTTGCCCATCGTCTTCGACGACTGGCTGCTCTGCCCAGGCGGTGCTCAAGAGGGTACCGAAGATCAAGGCTGTCGCTGCGACGACCAGACCAGACCTTAAAGGCATCGAGGCACTGAGAATGGGTAGGGCTAGTGGCCTCTTTGGCTCTATGCCGACCGATGTCGCGACGTATCGCGAACCTGCTAAATCTGCTGCTGCACGATCCACGTTCGCAGCCTCCATCATCTGTTGCTGTATCCGCCGATGTGGCAATCACTCGGCGGAAGTGAATCCAGCTAACATGGTGTCATCGCGTCGTCAATTGAGACGTGGTAGCGAGCGGCCCGTAGGGCCGTACTGTTTGACCCCCATCAGGCCGTAGACGTATGCTCCCCACTATGACCAACGGTTCTAGATTCATCCTCATCCTCATCATCGCAGCCATGACCATTGGTGCGCGAAAACGGCCGCGTATGGGTAAGCTGGTCATTAACTCCCTTAATAAGGGGGCAGAGGTGTTCGTAGACGGTAAGCGGTACGGAACGATTCCGCTCCGCCGACCGATTCGTCTCAAATCAGGGAAACACACCCTCAGAGTCAGCCTTATGGGGCACTCTGATTTTCTCGACACGGTGCGCATCCGGCGGAAGCGAAAAACTCGTGTAGATGTGTCCCTCGTTGCGACGGCGGGCATTCTAGTCATCGAAGGGATGCCCGATGGGGCTGAGGTCTTGATCGACGGTCGTATCCAAGGCCAGCTCCCCTTCAGGGATGTCATCGACCCAGGCCGTCATGAGCTTGAGGTGCGTGCACTAGACCATAGCTCCTATACCGAGAATATGTTTGTAGAGGCCGGTGAAGAGACCCGTTTGCGAGTCCGTCTCAGCTACGCGCCGAGGCCGCCACCCGTTGTCGTGGAGGAGTGGTATGAAAATCAGTGGGTGTGGTTCGGTACGGCGGGGGTTGTTCTAACCGCGGCCATCGTCACGGCGGTGGTGATTGGAAGCGACGACTCTTCAAGCGCTACGCGGCCTAAGATCGCCATCGAGACAATCCGTTGAGGGGGAAGAATCGCG
>CALELH010000287.1 GCA_937902595.1 uncultured Myxococcales bacterium | reverse complement strand
GTGTCGACGGGAAAGGCGGGGACACCGAAGGCCTGGGCCACGACGACAGACGCTGTCTTGTGGCCGACACCTGGTAGAGACTCGAGCGCCTCCATATCGGCCGGGACCTCGCCGCCGAAGTTCTTCATCAAGGACTCGCTCAAGGCCCGAATGTTCTTCGCCTTGGTGGGTGCCAGGCCGATCTGACGAATCAACTCCGTGATCTCGGCGACGGGCACCTGAGCCATCGTCGCGGCGTCCCCTGCCCTAGCGAAGAGCGCCGGCGTGATCTCGTTGACCTTCTTATCCGTGCTCTGCGCGCTGAGGAGCACGGCCACCAGCAGGGTGTAGGGGTCGACATGGTCGAGGGGTACGGGGGTCTCGGGGTAGAGCTCTTCGAGCATGCTCCCGATACGTTCTGCCTTCTCTGCGCGCGTCATGTAGGCCCCTAGAAGATCGTAAAGTCCCAGCGCAGCTTGGCCAGGAGTTGGTCATGGCTGTCGAGCCCCGTAAACGGCCCAAACTCATCGTCGTCTCCGGCACCGTAATGCACCAGGGCGGCCCCTAATTTCAAGCCATCCATAACGGCGTACTGGGTCTCGACTCTCGCCAACCAACCGTATTGGGCTGTCCACCCGAGCGCCGTCGCTGCCGCGTCTACTCTGAGGGTCTCTCGGAGAAAGGTTCGGCTGATCCGCAGCGCCGCCGCAGGAGCGCCGAGGGGAAAGAACAGATCCTGGGGTTCGTCGAGCAGCAGGCCCTTAGTCATCTCGACCGCGAGGGTCGTCTCGGAGATCCCTGAGTAGGTCAACCCAATCAAACCCGTAAACACCGTCGTCTCGTCAACGCCGATGACAGGCACCGCGCCGCTCAGGTCACCCGTGTTCACGGGTTTATTGATCTCTGCGGCGAGCTCCCACTTGATCAGCCAGTCCCCCATGGGAGCGCTCCCCGAGTGACCCACCAGCCAGTAGCGACGATGGTCGAGCTCGATGTCGAGCGCCTTGGGCACCAGCGGGTCGAGCTGCTCCGCGGTTAGCCCAGCCCCCAACACCGAGGCCAACATCTCAAAGCCCTCGGGCGGCGCCACTGTCCCTTGCCGATCCCTGAGCCAGGCACCGTAAAGACCCAGATCGAGCCCTTCGCCATTCCAGAGCCATCTCAAGAAGACGCTGCCAGACTCAGGGTCGTATCGATCCTGCGCGTCGGCGAAGCGGACATCACGGCTTGAGAGCAGCGTCGCGATCAAAGGGTCGCTCGCGAAGACGCTCCCAAAGGGGCTGAACTCACCGAGGGCGGACGCGCGCTCACCAAAATATCCCTCGTGGGTCGCGACGAGCTCAAATCGACCGACGGGAGAGAAGTAGCTGATACGAGTGGCGAGAGTCGCTAGGCGAAGGTCATCGAGATCTGCCAGACCGGGCTCTCGCTCATCGCGGGGACTGATCACGTCGAGAGGGCTGAACACGTCACCCTCGCCCCAAGCGATGGCTTGACGACCGAGGACAAACTCTAGGTCACCGAGTGAGAACGCGAGGTACTGCTCCCCTTGAATGAGCCGCCACTGGTAGGCGTCCAAGGTCGCTACATCGTAGTCATCCTCAGCGAGAGTGTAGGCGAGGTCGTACTCGCCGTGCACATCGGCCACGAGACGCCAGCGGTCCGCTTTATACTTAAACTTGAGATCTAGGCTCTGTCGGGCTGTCGACAATGGGTCATCACTCAGGCGCTCTAACCAGATCCCCTCCCGACTACGAAGAAACCCCGTCAACGAATAGGGCCGCGCCGGCGCTTTGACCTTGATGTCTGCGGTCTCGGCGAAGCCGATGTCATCCCCGTCATCGCCCCAGCCGTCTTCTTCAGCCAGCGCTGTGCCCGGCCACGCGATGAGCGCCGCGAGGAGCGCGACTCGTATGGACATCACTACAGCCCCTGCTCCAAGCGCCTCTGCGTAAACAGCTCTGCGCTGACGTCCGCGTTGCCCGAGGTCATCTCGGTGAACTGGATGACGGTCGTAGACTCCACCTTCTTACCGCGCACGGTTCGTGCGCTGATCTTGTGAGCGGTCCATCGCCCATCGAGCTGCTTGAAGCCCTCGAACTTGATGTACTTGAGCTTGCGGCCCTCACGGACCCACGCCTTGACCTGAAGGGTCACGAGCTTGCTCTTGCTGATCCAGACCTGGGTCTTGACGTAGCCCGTCTCATCCTTGGCCCGCTGCGTGACCGGCTTCGCGCCGATGAGCCAGCAGTCCTCGCCACCGACGGAGACCGACTGCTTGAGGATCACGTACTCATAGTGTGACGGATCCGCGCGCGTCATGTCCGCGTAGCTGAGGTCTGTACCCATGAACGAGCCTGACTTGTCACCGCTGGAGATACGGGTCGACTTCTTTAGGCTCGGGAGATAGAGCCATTGGTCGTCGTCCTTGTTCCCATCCTCATAGTCCACGGACAAGAGCCCGGTGTTGCGGACGTCGGCGGGGCTCTCGAAGATCATGAGTTGGCGCTGACCACCATCAAAATCCATGCCCCAAGAGCGCACGACGCGCTCCCGCTTACGACCGCTGCCGTCGGTGATCTGTAGCACCGTGCGCGCCTTGGTCTTGTCTGCCTGGATCCGCCCCTCGACCGCCTTCATGATGGCCTTTGGGTCCGTGCTGTCAGGGCTCACCGTCGCGGCCGGCGCGGCCGGCGCGGCCACAGCTGGGGCGGCCGGCGCGTCCTGGGCCACCGCGAGCTGGGGCAGCGCGAAGCTCGCGAGCAGCGCGCCATAACGAATTGCGTGCTTAAGAGACTGAGGGAGCTGGTTCATCCGCTATCTCCTGATCTTGCTCTGCGCGGGGGTAAAAGGTCCGGAGCAGAGCTGGGGTGAAGAACAAATCGATCAACAGCGCCATTCCGGCCGTTAATCCAATCAAGAAGCCAAAACGCTCAATATTGGCCATATCTGCCGCCATAAACGTAAAGAAGCCGAGCATCAGGATCAGCGACGTGCTCGTCATCGCGCGCCCTGAGTGATGCATAGCCCTGACGATGGACGTCTCGGTGTTGCCGGTCATCTGATAATTGACTCGATAGTGATGCAATAGGTGAACCGTGTCGTCGACCGCGATGCCGATAGAGATGGAGGCGATGAGCAAATTATTCATATCGATGGGGATCCCGGTGATCCCCATAATCCCCATGATCATCACGATGGGCATGAGATTCGGCACCATGGCGATGACGCCCAACTTAACGCCACCGAGCAGAATCATCATGATGATCGTGATCACGATGAAGGCGACACCGAAGCTGTTGAGCAGGTCGACGATGAGCTGCCCGATGGTGCTCACCAGAGTGTAGACGGAGCCGGTGGGGCGCGCCTTGGCGCCCTCGGGCATATACGTGTTGACCCCATGAGCGATGTGCTCGGTCAGGCCAAAATACGAGGTGGCGTCTAAGAACTTGATGCGGACCGTCATCTGCGCGCGACTCAAGTCATTTACCGCCAGACGCCTGAGCTCCTCAGGGCCTGCGTTCTCAAACATGAACAGCATGTCAGCGACCCCGCGGTCCGTGTCCGGCAGGCGGTAGTTCTTATCGGTCCCATCGGTCAGCGCCCGGTTCGTCTCCTTGACGACGTCCAAGACGCTGATGGCGTTGCCCACCAATTGCCCAATGGACGGATGCTCATAGGACTCGATATGGTTCTGGAGCTTCTCAAGGCCCTGCAGAGTCTCCAGATCCTTGATCCCTTTACCGGGTTTTCCATCAACGAGGATCTGGATGTTCGCGGTGCCACCCATATGCTCATCCATCTGATTAAAGGCCCGCTTGATGGGCACGTCATCGGGGATCCAAGACAGAGGATTATGATAGACGCCCAGGGTCGAAGCGCCCGCCACACCGATGACGAAGAGGACCACCAAGACGCAGAGGTTCTTCACGCGGCGCCGGCGGCCAACAGGGGGCTCCGGACCAAAGCCTGCGTCGTCCCGCTCTCCGGAAGACACCAGGCAGACCCCAAGGAAACGGTCCAAGAAGTCAGGTCCCCCCTTCTCGGTCTTACCCATCACGCTCGTCCGATTGAAGCTCAACACGGCAGGGAGGAAGGTCACCGATAAGGCGAAGGCGACCATGATGGCGAAGGCGCCCGCATAGCCCATCTCTTGAATGGCGTCTAAGCTCGCGAAATGAAAGCTCAAGAGACCCACCATCGTGGTCAACGATGTGTAAAAGATGGGCACACCGGTCGTCGCGAGGGCATGCACCAACGCCTCGTTGGAGTCCTCCAATTCAACCATCGCATCTCGATAGACGGAGATCAGGTGCACAGAGTGCCCGATCCCCACACAGAATAAGAAAGCCGGTAAGATGTTGGTCAGCATGGTCATCGGGATGCCCATGCACGCCATGAGCCCCACGGTGATGATGGCGGACGCAGCGACGACGAACAGAGGGGGAAAGATCGCCAAGGGGTGCCTAAACAGGAACGCTAAGACAAGAAACATCACGATGACGCTCCCCATCAGCATCGCGCGCATGTCGCTCATCATCAGGATCGTGAGCGCCGAATTGAGCGCTGGCAGTCCACCAACCTCGACTGAGAAGCCATCCTTTTCGTGGCGTTCTGCGATCTTCGTGATCTCGTTGTAGACCTTCAGCGAGTCTGCTTCAGACAGCTTCTGAGTCCGGACGCCGATGAGCGAGTAATCGCCCTTTGCGCTGACCACCTGACCGACCAGGGTACGATCGCCGAGCACTTCGACCTTGAGCGCTGGGAGGGCGACCGCGGTCGGGAATGGATCCAAGAGCTCACCGATGACCAATCCGCCGGGGCCAGAGCGCGTTCTGCGAGCGTTAACGAGGGAGATGATGTGGTCAACGACGGTCCCGCCAGCTTCTTCACCCCACCCTTCGTCATCACCAAAATCACCGAAGCCATCATCGGCGGGCTGCTTCGCTGCCGTCGGCTCCTTCTTCTCTCTCGATGGTGTTGCTTCAAGCTCGACGTCGAAGCGACTGAGATCGTCGTGGAGCGCCTTCAATCGAGTGAGATACTCTAGGGAGAACACCTCTCCCTTCACGAGCACAAAGAACATCGTCTCTCGACCAAACTCGCGACGATATTCCTGCAAGACTTGATGAGACTCGGAGTCGGTCTTCGCGAAGGCCTCGACGCTCGTGTCGATGGTCCCGTGGTTCTTGACCATCCAAGCCATACCGGCCACCGCGGCGATGGTCACGAGGATCACGAGCCACCGGAAGCGAATCATGATCCGCGCCCAGGCTTCGTACCCCGGCTGACGTGGCTCTAACTGACTTGAAGAATTGCTCACACTCACTGCCCGTTCAGAACGTACGTCGTCTCCAATACGTGCGGCGAGTGACGGGATGCCGCCAAAATTGATGACTCACGGTGCAGGGATATAACACAACGGACCGTAAGATTCCTGTCACCGAGAAACAGGCCGAAAAAAACTGAAAAAACAGCGTTTATTCGGTCACTTTTTGTTCGTTGAAGCGATCTGTTTTGAAAATCGCCGCGAAAAGGTCTAAGAGCGGCAGTCGTACATTTATGGGAAGGATGGTTACACGGTATGGATACATCGACATTCCAGACGAAGGTTGGTCTCGCTGAGATGCTCAAGGGCGGCGTCATTATGGACGTGGTTAACGCTGAGCAGGCAAAGATCGCAGAGGCGGCAGGCGCCTGCGCGGTCATGGCCCTAGAGCGGGTCCCCGCGCAGATTCGTAAGGACGGCGGCGTAGCTCGCGCGAGCGATCCTGCGATGATCAAAGCGATTCAGGAGACGGTCTCAATCCCAGTGATGGCGAAGTGCCGTATCGGTCACTTCATGGAGGCCCGAATCCTTGAGGCGCTTGAAGTGGACTTCATCGACGAGAGTGAGGTCCTGACCCCCGCTGATGATGACTTCCACATCCGTAAGGACGCCTTCAAGGTGCCCTTTGTCTGTGGCTGCACCGACCTCGGCGAAGCGCTACGCCGCATCGGCGAGGGCGCCGCGATGCTCCGCACCAAAGGTGAAGCGGGCACGGGGAACATCGTCGAGGGTGTGCGACACCTGCGCACGGTCAACGGACACATTCAGGCGCTCACTCGCATGCGCCCTGAAGAGCTCATGACCGAGGCCAAGGAGATCGGCGCGCCGTACGACCTGGTCAAGCTGGTCGCTGAGACCGGTAAGCTGCCAGTCCCTAACTTCGCGGCGGGTGGCATCGCTACGCCGGCAGACGCCGCCCTGTGCATGGCTCTCGGCGCAGAGTCCGTATTCGTGGGATCGGGCATCTTCCTCAGCAGTGACCCCGAGCGGCGGGCTCGCGCCATCGTCGAGGCCGTCACCTACTGGGAGGACGCCGCTAAGCTGGCCGAGATCAGCACCGGTCTAGGCGCGGCGATGCCTGGCCTTGAGATGGGCAGCCTGAGTGACGAAGAGCGTCTCTCCCGTCGAGGCTGGTAATGACCCGACGGGTCGGTGTGCTGGCGCTCCAGGGTGGATATGGCGTTCATATCTCTGCCCTTGAGCGCTGCGGTTACACCGTCTGCGAGGTCCGGGACGCCGAGACGCTCTCGAGCCTCGATGGGCTCGTTCTCCCCGGTGGCGAGAGCACAACACACCTCAAGCTCATCAAACGTTTTCAGCTAGAAGACGCCCTGACGCACTTTGTGCGTTCCGGTCGACCCATACTCGCCACCTGCGCCGGCCTAATCCTCGCGTCGACCGCCGTCACCGGCCCGGAGCAACGATCCTTTGGCTGGTTGGACGTGGACGTCGAGCGCAACGGTTGGGGCCGCCAAGTACATAGCTTCGAGGCGCCAGCAGACGTCACACCATGCGCTGACCATTTCGGTGAGCTTCCGCTACCGCTCATGTTCATCAGAGCCCCTAGACTCACACGGATCGGGTCTGACGTAGAGGTGCTCGCGACCGTCAGCGACGAACCCGTCATCGTTCGTCAAGGACAGGTCTATGGCGCGACATGCCATCCAGAGTTGACCTCCGACCTCCGTGTGCATCAGCGCGTCTTCGGCCCATAGGGCCGCAAAAGTTCGCCAAACTCAAATAGCGATTCACCCGACCCTCTGATCCGATCTAGACTCCATAAGGTTTAGCTCCGAAGACGAAACAGCCCAGGGGGGGATCAATGAATCGTCTACTCGTCACTCTCGCGATCACGCTCACTTCACTCGCTTGTTCAGAGGTTGGTCCGACCAACCCCTTCGACCCGCAAGCACCCAAGACGGTCCAAGCGCTTGGCACCATCTCTGGCCGAGTCGCGAACGCTGAGGATGGAACCGCCGTCGAGGAGGCGCGGATCTTACTTTACCGGTCAGACCGTTTGCCGCCGGCCTTCTGTACCCTAAATGATGGTCCTCCACCCATGAACGGGGACGGCCCACCGCCCATGAACGATGGCGGTGTCCGCGGCGATGGAGAGCTCGCCCTTGCGGAGGCGACGACCAACGAGGAGGGACTGTTTCAGCTGAACGACCTGTCTCGAGGGGACTACACGCTCTGCGTGACCCACCGTAAGTTTCTCCCCCTCCGACGTGGGGAGTTAAACGTAGGGATCGGCGCCGAACTCGCCCTGGGTGAAGACCTGCTCGTGACGCCCGGTAAGGGGACGATCATCGCTCAGGTGGACCTCGGTGACCTAGAGATCGGGAGCGACCAAGGACAAGCGGTCATTCAAGGTGTCAACGTCACGCTGACCCCCATCGGTGAGGGTCTCGGAAACTCAAGCGACGGCACCCCAGACGGCGCCGGAGCCGTGACGTTCAGCCGCATCCCCCTCGGCAGCTGGCGCCTACGTTTCTCTCATCCGGACTACCGACCCGTCGTCGAAGACATCGAGCTGGAGAACATCGGTCAGACCATCGAGGTCCGTGGTCTGCTGCCCATCGAGCTTGAGGTCAACCCCGGCACCATCAGCGGCGTCCTGGTCCTAGAAGAGCCAAGCGCTACCTCCATGGACGGGATCGAGCTGACGCTGACAGACAACGACGAGATGGCCACCAACGTAAACATCAACCTCGTGACGAACCCGGAGATGGCCGACTACGGTCGCTTCACCATCGACGGAGATGAGCTTCGAGCAGGCTTCTACCGACTCAATATCACTCACAGCGGGTCCGAGTATCGTCCCACAAACATCGCGCCGGTCCATGTACGGGCGGGCCAAGAGACTGACCTCGGAAACGTGGAGATCGCCTACGCAAGAGGCTCAGTGAGCGGCAACGTGCTCACCGCGGACAGCCAGAGCGCAGCGGGCGCCATCGTGACCCTGACCGGATTAACCGAGGCCATCACGCAGACGGACGCCGCGGGGGCCTATGGATTCGACAATGTGCGGGGCGGCGCTTACTCCATCAGCATCAGCCTCAACGGGTATCGTTCCGCGACCGTCGAAGACCAGGTCGTCAGCCAAGACCAAGAGACCGTCATCGCTGACACGGTGCTGGAGATCAACCCGGGCTCGCTGGCCGGCAGAGTGATCGACGAGGCGGGTGATCCCATCGCCGGTGTGAGCGCCGGCATCGAGGGGAGCGTCGCGGCGCAGACAGCTGAGGATGGCACCTTCTCTCTGCCCGGTCTACGCAGCGGGGTCTATACGATAGGGGTCCGAAAGGCTGGCTATGTCACCGAGACGATCTTGAACCAAGCGGTCAACCCTGGCCAGGTGACGGACCTGGGCACCTTTCAGCTCGCCCACGCTCGTAACCGCCTCAGCGGGATCATCCAGATCGAAGATGGCGCGCCCGGCAGCGGAGCCATCGTTCGCTTAGGTAGCGGACCCACGGCGGCGTCCGCGGTTACGGGGTCGGACGGCACCTTTAGCTTCGACAGCGTCATCGTCGGCGACTATTCCATCACGATCAGCCTCGATGGATACCAGACGGAGACCATACACGGCATCACGGTTGCTGATGAGCAGGCGGGCGACGCTGGTACCATCGTGCTTCAAATCAATCCGGGGAGCTTCTCTGGGACGGTCATCAGCGAAGACGGCAGCGCCATCGCTGGTGCATCCGTCGCGGTCTCTGGCGGCGCGGTCAACACTACGGACGAGAACGGCGCCTTCGTCATCGAGGGTCTTCGCGCTGGTGATTACTCACTCGTGATCAGCGCCGCGAATCACGACTCAGAAGACCTCATCAGCCTGGCCATTCGGGCCGGAGCGAACACGGACCTTGGGGCCATCGCTCTGGACTTCGCCCGGAATGATCTCAGCGGCTCCGTCGCTACGGAAGACGACCAGAGCGCAGCAGGCGCCATCGTCACCCTGAGCGGGGGGCCCGATGAAGGGAGCGTGGTTGTGGACGCCGATGGTGGTTTCAGCTTCACGGACCTCCGAGTCGGCACCTACACGGTCACCGTAACGCTGGAGGGGTACCAGACCGCGACCGCCGCTGGGGTCATGGTCACCGCTGACAGCGCAGGTGACGCCGGAGTGATCAACCTTACCATCAACCCGGGTAGCTTCATCGGCGCGATCACCGACGAAGAGGGTGTGGCTATCGCGGGCGCGACCGTCGCGGTGAGCGGCGGCGCCAACACAAACACAGGAGAGGACGGACGCTTCTCGATCTCAGGGCTGCGCGCCGGCGACTATACGTTGACTCTCTCGGCGGACGACCACGACGGTGAGGTCCTCAGAAATCAAGCGATCATCGCCGGTGGAGAGAACGACCTCGGGGTCATCTCCTTGAGCTTCGCGCGCAACGCCCTGACGGGCACGATCTCGACGGAGGACAACGCGAGCGTCAGCGGGGCGCTCGTGACCCTGAGTGAAGGGCCGACGGAGGCCAGCGCTGTGGTGGACGCCGGCGGCGCGTTCCGTTTTGAGAACGTCCGAGTCGGGACATACACCGTGACCGCGAACCTGGACGGTTACCAGAGTAACACCGCGATCGCGATCGTCTCTCAGGCTCAAGCCGGCGACGCCGGCGTGATCAACCTGTCTATTGACCCTGGGAGCATCTCAGGCACCTTGGTCGATGAAGCCGGAGCTCCTATCAATGGCGCGACCATCACGCCTGCAGGTGGAAACAGCACCACCTCAGCGGCCGATGGAACCTTCGCGCTGCAGGGCCTCAGGGCTGGCGACTACACCCTCAGTATTTCAGCTGAGGACTACGACATCGAGCCGCGATCGCCTGTGGCCGTCCAAGCCGGTCAGGACACCGCGCTCGGCTCGATCACCGTCCCCTGGGCTCGGAGTGAATTGAGCGGCACCGTCACAACCGACGACGGATCCAGCTCCGCAGGCGCGATCGCCAGCCTGAGCAGCGAGGGGCTGACCGCCGGCAGCGCGGTCGTCGACGCTGAAGGCTATTTCACCTTCGAGAATGTCCGCGCTGGCGAATACACCGTCACGGTGACCCTCGACGCCTACCAGCCAGCGACGGCCGCTGGAGTGCGCGTCGGGCTCGATGAGCCAGGCGACGCCGGCATCATCGAGCTCTCCATCAACCCAGGGAGCATCAGCGGCGAGATCGTCGACGAGGAGGGCGATGAGGTCATTGGGGCGACGGTCTCTATCACCGGCGGCGGAAACACCATCAGCGGTGACGAGGGCAGCTTTACCCTCAACGGTCTGAAGGCTGGGGAGTATACGCTGACCTTCACCGCCGACGGCCACGACAGCCTAGTGCTGCGAAACTTATCGGTGAATGGGGGCGAAGACACGCACCTCGACGAAGTTGAGATCTATTTCGCTCGCAACCAAATCACGGGCTCAGTCACAACGGAAGACGCCTTCAATCCGGCGGGCGCAGACGTCACGCTGAGCGGCGGGCGCACGAGCTCTGCCGCGGTGGTCGACGCCAACGGCAACTTCACCTTTGAGGACGTGATCGTAGACACCTACACGGTGACGGTGAGCCTCGACGATTACGAAGATGATAGTCGAGTCGTCGACGTGAGGGCAGACCAGCCTGGAGACACCGGGAACATCGAGCTGCAAATTCAGAGCGGCAGTCTCTCAGGCAAGGTGATGGATGAGCAGGGCAGCCCCCTCGAGTTTGCAGATGTGATCATCGTCGGCGGCGCCGCGACTACGACGGACGCCGATGGAGAGTTTATCTTCAGCCAGCTGCGCGCTGGGACATACAGCCTGAACATCTCAAAGGACGGCTACGTCAGCGAGAACCTCAATAATCAGGCGGTGGAGGCCGATGAAGCGACCGAGGTTGGTGATATAACGCTGGAATATGAGCGCGGCAGCCTGACCGGGACGGTCAGCTTAAATGGTGATGGTGATCTATCCACTGTGACCGTCGTGGCCAGCGCAAACTTCAGTGATTTAACTCGGGTCGCGATCCTAAACCGTGACGGTAGCTGGGCGATCGAAGATCTCCGGGCCGGCCAATACACCGTAGAGGCGAGCGCCACCGACTATGTGGCCGCGTCAGATACCGCGGAGGTCGTCTTCGACCAAGAGACCCAGGTAAACTTAAATCTAGAGATCGACTATGGCTGTCGCATCGGCCAGATCGACCTAAGCGATGGCGGGAGCGACTACGCCTCTGTAGAGTTGACCCTCGCTGACTCTGGGGAGGCGTTGAACGCCGCGAACGAGGCAGGAGAGTTCACCATCGTGGCCTTACCGCCAGGACGTTACACCGTGCGCGGGAGCCTCGATGGGTACGACGACGGCGAGGCGGACATCATCGTTCATGCGGGCGGCGGCTGTGATGATGAGCCGAAGTTCGTGCTCAGCCTCCGTGACGTGACCGCGCCTCACGCCCCTGTCCTCGTACTGCAGAATCCTCAATGGCAGGCGCTCCCGGACCAGGATGACGGGATCACGTATGTGCCCGTCGGCCGCTACAGCCCACTGACCATGCAACCGGCCGCCGATGGCGCCCTATTTGGCTTCACATTGGAACTGGATCGAACCAATTCAGATCCACTGTCTGATGTGAACTTCTTTAACGTAGATCCTCCTCCCCAAGGCGATCATCTCTTGGGCCTCTGGAGGCTCACTCTGGGCGACATTCGAATGGACCTCGCCGCCGACTCATTCTCTCTAGATCGATGCCTAGACCGGGGTGAGGTCACCAAGGAATGTGTCCACCTGGAGTACATCGCCAACCAAGGTCGCTACCTGTTCACCTTCATTACGGGGACCGCGGACGGTCGATTCGCAGACTTCCCAGCGACGAACCGGATCCAGACCATCTTACTTCAAGCTATCGATGAGCGCGTGCACCCGAGAGAGGGTAATGAGAGCGAGCCGGGCCAGTTCCAGTTTCTCTTGGACACGAGCGCGCCGATGCCGACGGGAGAGGGCGCGCCGCTTCAGCTGAGAGTGAGCGGCACCGAAGTGAAGCCCGCTGACCCTGAGCGAGGCATGCCCTATGAGACCTATTACACCAATGACGAGGTCATCAGCCTAGAGGTGACGACCTCCGTCACTGACGCGGCCTTCGGGTGCACCTACCTGTACAGCTTCGCGATGGCTGATGGCGTCTTGGACCCGCCTCAAGAGAGCGCCGAGTGGGCCAACACCTGCCTATATTGGGATGAAGACAACCCCAACCTCGATGGGCTCTGCGTCAACGGTGAAGGGGCTACTCCATCGTTGCTCGACACCGAGGAGTGCTACAGCTCGGGACGTCCACGGCTCTCCATCACGCCAGATGCCCTGGAGACCTTGTACTGCGTTCGCGCCGTCGACCGGTCGGGGCAGATGTCGAACGCAGGATGCGTCGTCGTCATCCAAGACAAGACGTCGCCCCTCGGATTTGACGCCTATCCCAATGACGTGAACGTCCGTGGACCATCCGCGCTGATTTACCTCACTAACGACCTCAGCGATCATGCGCTGTCTCTGGGCCAGACATTGGACGACAACTTCTCCCATTTTGAGGTCCGTTCAAACGCGGCGGGCGCTGAGTTCTCCACAGTTCAAGACTGCGCCGACGAGGGATGTACTCAGATTCGAGTCGCCCTTGAAGCGGGCCGCACGAACATCTTCGAGTTTGTCGCCGTCGACGAAGCCGGCAATCGCAGCGAGGCCGTCGAGGTGACCTTGCATGAGACGAGCAATGTAGGGATCGCTGAGTCCGCGGGCGCTGTGGGCACCTCGCCTACGCTCTACGGAACCAACATCGCTTGGGCTGAGCCCCGAGGCTGTGAGCCCGTCGGCCCAGATGGGGACTTCTATGGACGGTCTTGCCAATTTGAGATCCAGTACCTGGACCGCTCTCTACCAACAAACACCGTCCGCAGCCTAGACTTCGTGCCTCAATACCAACTGGACGAAGTCAACGACGCAGGCAGCTACCAGCCCAGCGGAAACGCTGGGCCCAACTCCTGTGTCGTCGCCTGCGAAGGCATCCCTGAAGGCTTTCAGGGATCTAAGGCGCCGCTGGTGCGTATGACGTCGAGCGGTATGTACGCCACGACATATCTTGAAGGCAAAGCGTTCGGGTCCGCGCCTCCTGAGCATAAGGCCAAGACTCATCGTCTGATCTACCAAGGCTTCGGAGGAGACGGCGTCCCGACGCTGGCCGCCAATGAAGACGACTGCACCGTGCAGATCGTAGACAATAACGAAGATTGGCCGATCATCGCGCTGGAGACCAATGAGCAGGTCCTCGCTTACGTCCGACACAAGGGCTTTGGTGCCAAACCCTACCGCTTATACATGAGGCCCCAGTTCAAGGCGACGGCCGAAAACGAAGACGCCTGCGACGCCGGAAAGCGAGAGGCTTGGACCTACGTCGATCTCACTCACGCTCCGGTTCAGCTCGGCGTGATCGAAGACGCGGTCTTCGTCGTTTCCTCCGGTAACGACGTCATGGTTTATACCCAGCAGGGCTCAGAGCGACCAATAAGCTTTGAGATGAAGCTCAAGAACGCCACGAGCTTCCTCTCGGCGGCCCCAGCGAACGCGCAGGTCAACATCGTCGCGGGCGCCTTCTCCAACGACTCTCTACGACTCGTCGCGAGCTGGGAAGAGGGCGCCGCTGGAGAAGAACGAACAGTGCACAAGTTGTACACCTTCAACATGCAGTCGGGGGTCAGCTGCAACGAGGAGTGCGGTCGCCAGAGACAAAATCAACAAGCTCAGGGCACTGAAGAGTGTTTTAACGCTCACTGCCCTGATGGCGTGCATCAGCGGGTGTTTAGCTTGGTAAAGGGCCAGGTCCGTGACCATCAGTGTGACTGTCCAGAGGGATGGGGCTGCTTTGAAGGCAATCGCATCGAAGCAGCGGCGGAGACGGTGAGCGACAGCGTCTGCGTCCTGGCTGAGTGGGGGCATGGTGATGAGCCGAATGAGGAACAGCCATGCGCCGAAGACGCCGACTGCGGAGACGCTGAGCGTTGTATCTATCGGCCTCTCGATGAGCGAGGGCTCAACTGGAATCACTACTGCGCGAGCGTCTGTAACGACGACGGCGAGTGCCCCGATGGAGGTCAGTGCCTCGTCAACACAAGCAACGCGCTGAGCGCTCAGATTGTCTCGGAGCCACCCAACAACAACGTGCCGTCAACCTTCCACGTGTGTATGGAGGTGAGCGAGGGCATCGAGTTCACTCCTCAGCTGGATGAAGACTGTGATTGGTGTGGTCAGGTCGATCAGCTCTCTATCGATGGGGAGACGATGGCGTGGACGACTAAAACCCTAATCAACGGGAGCTATCGCTACGGGCTCAACGCAGCTCGCCTCCCTGCGGACCACCGTCAGCAGATCTTACCACGGACCCTCGTGGCGCCTACCGCGTCACCCATCGTCGCTATCGAGGCCTCCGGGGAGCGCGTCATCTACCTCGACTCAAGCAGCGGGACAAGCCGAGTACGCCAGGCTGAAGTGAGCCAACAGAACTGGACCGCCCTCAGCCCGACCGAGTTGTACCCTAAGGTCAACCTGGCCGCTGGAAACACGCGCCTGCTGTATGCGAGCTACGACACTGACGTCAGCAACAGCCGTGACAGCGACGGGCTCTACTCAATCTCCATCGATGTCGACGCGCCATCGGCCCCTGTAGAGCTCAACTTAGCGGATGAGAACTGCAACCTCATCGGCGAGAGTATGCAGCGTGAGTGGCGAAGCGGAAAGGGGATCGACGTCGATGGGAACCTCGCCGTGATCTATGCTCGCACCGAATGCGGCGACATCTTCAATGACTCCGCCTTCATCGCCGATTTTCTGGTTGGTCCGGGCGTCCCGCCTACCTGGACCGAGATCTCTCTGGACGAAGGGGACGTCCCCGCACCGCACGCGACGCCAGGTGACTGGGAGCCAGCCCTGCAGCCGGCCGCACACTTAGTTGGTAACGACCAGCACCAGGTCGAGACGACCGTCTCTGTGAGCAATCAGGGTGCCATCGTCTACAATCGACCGACCATGGAGCCCGGAGGATTGGCGGAGCCATGCGATGTCGCGGTCGGCGAAGACGGTCGGGCCGTGCGTGATGGATTTGGGCTACGTCTCCGGGTACCGCTGAGGCCAGGTGTCTTCGAATATCCAAGTAATAAATCATTCCTGATGAGCGAACTGGACCTGATTCAGTCGAATCAGAGTCACCCCAACAGCAACGTGGGGTACACGGACTGCGCTGCTCTGGACATGACACATAACAGTACGACGAATGAGACCCACATCATCTGCGCTGGATACCCGGCTGGATGCCCGAGTAACCCAGCCGAGGTGGTCAACAAGGCCTCTCGAGCAAAGCAGCGGCTCATCTACTACCAATTGGCGAATAAGGGCGCCACGTATTCGGTCGTTCAGCGCGCCGATCTGACGGCCGTCGTTAATCCGGTCAAGCTCGACCGCAACGACGATCCGGACTGTGATGACAGCAATCTGAACGACTACTCGGGGCTCGACTTCGAGAGCTGCGGTGCGTTGAAAGCTGTCTCGATGGGTAGCGTCGTCGACGCCGTCGTAAACGCCGACGGCGTAGTCGCGATCGAGGTGCAAGATGATGATATTCGCCATGTGGTGAGCATTGATCCCGGCGCCGACGGCCGCTGGGGCTATAGCGTCGATCTAGAAGGTGACGTCACCAATGATGACTCGGTTCGGCTGATCTATACGCGGCTAGGAGACAATCTCGGTGGCCTCACGATCAACCGCAGCGCGCTCATCTTCGCAGACGCCCGAAAGACGCGACAGACCGAACTCTTACGCGTCTCTCTCGCAGACTACGGTGTCCAACGCATCACCGATAATGATCGAACTCAGGCTCACCCTTCGGCGAACGACTCAGGTCTCGTCTTCGTAGACGACCGCTACAGCGTCACAGCGAACGGGATCGACATCGTCTCCGACGCGCTGACACGACAGCAGCTTAAGTCGAGCTGCGATACTCAGTACAACCAATGCCCTGTCGGCTTCGTCTGCTCAAACGCGCTCGGCTCGCCCTCTTGCTTTACGGCAGCCTCGGCCGAGTGTGACGATGCAAGCGCCTGCGGCCGCGGAGGCGTCTGCTTCGAGTTCGCCGCTCAGTTCTGCCTAGGGACGAATGAGCCCTGCCAGGTCTGCTTAGATGAGAGCGCAGCCAATGATCGCTGTGCCGACCACCCCTTTATTCCTGAGGAGCTGATCGGCTGCTTTGACAGCACAGGCTGCAACACCTTCGAGTCTGAATTAGGTGACCGCGTGATCTGTAGTAAAGAGCTGCTCCTACAACAATTTGAGGAACTAGATCAGGAGGCGCGGCAGATGATCGCAGGCGATGGCTGTGGGATCTGCTCGACCTTAATAAACCCCGAAGGTCCTGGTGGTGGTGGTAATGATGGGCGCCCATAGACCGAGTGGTTCCTCGGTCATAGGCGCCCGGCGTCAGACCGCCAACTAGGCGATGGTGACAGCGCTGTCCAGATAGACGTCTTGCACGGCGTTGAGGATGCGTACGCCCTCATCGACAGGCTTTTGGAAGGCCTTACGTCCAAGGATGAGGCCCATCCCACCTGCGCGCTTGTTAATGATGGCCGTCGAGACAGCGTCGGCGAAGTCGTTGCTTCCGCTGGCGCCGCCGGAGTTGATCAGCCCATTACGCCCCATGTAGCAGTTAGCGACCTGGTAACGACACAGATCGATGGGATGGTCTGAAGACAGGCTGTCATACATCCCTGGGTGACTCTTGGCGAAGTTCACGTTCGTGAAGCCGCCGTTATTGGTCGGGAGCTTCTGCTTGATGATGTCCGCCTTGATGGTGACACCCAAGTGGTTCGCCTGAGCTGTGAGGTCGGCGGCCGTGTGATAATCGGTCCCGTCCTTCTTGAATCCGCTGTTTCGAGTGTAGCACCAGAGGATGGTGAACATCCCCATGGAGTGCGCCTCTTCGAAAGCCTCCGCCACCTCGACGAGCTGTCGATTGCTGTCTTCGCTACCAAAGTAGATGGTCGCTCCCACGCCCACCGCGCCCATATCAAAGGCCTGAGCGACGCGGCCAAACATGATTTGGCTGTACTTATTCGGGTACGTCATCAGCTCATTGTGATTGAGCTTAACGATGTAAGGGATCTTGTGGGCGTACTTGCGCGCCGTAGACGCGAGGACACCTAAGGTCGAGGCGACGCCGCTGCAGCCCGCTTCTATCCCAAGCTCTACGATGTTCGCTGGATCGAAATAACGGGGATTAGGAGCGAAAGAGGCTCCTGCAGTGTGCTCAATGCCCTGATCTACGGGTAGGATCGACACATAACCCGATCCACCGAGACGGCCAGTATTGGCCAAGGTCTGCAGATTACGCAGCACCGGAATCGGCCGATCCGTGTCGCGAAATAGTCGATCTACGAAGTCTCCGCCGGGTAGGTGGAGATCGTCCTTAGAGATAGTTGTGCACGTGTGACCGAGGAGCGCCGCAGCGCCGTCCCCGAGTAGCTCTTCATAATTGACCGCCAAAGTGGGCCTCCTAGGGTGCTTAAGTTGCCACTCCCCTCTACCAAACAGATCGTCCTGGGTGCAAGGATCTGCGTACGATCTCTTGCGGAGGGGTCGATCCGTGCATAAAGTCCTGCCCATATGAAAAAGGAGGCCGCCCCATGGAGACGCCGACATACGTGACAAATGCGACCCAGGAGAATTTCCAGCAGGCCGTCGTGCAGCGCAGCACTCAGGTGCCTGTCCTCCTCGACTGTTGGTCGCCACAATGCGAGCCCTGCAAGACCTTAACCCCGATCCTCGAGTCGCTGGCCGCCGAGTATGCTGGCCGGTTTGAGCTGGTCAAGGTCAACGTCGATGAGCATCGCCAGGTCGCGATGGCCCTCGGGGTGCGGTCTGTGCCCACCGTCTACATGATTAAAGGTGGACAGCCCGTCGACGGGTTCGCCGGCGCCCAGCCCGTCGAGGTCATCAGACAGCTCCTCGATCGCCATGTCGCGCCCCCGGCCTATAACCCCCTCGAGGCGGCCAAAGAGGCCCTCGCAGAAGGTGACGCAGCTCAGGCTGCCGCCCATTACCGCAGCCACTTGGATGATCAACCAGAGGATGGAGAGGCGCTGCTCGGCATGGCTCGTATCTCGCTCACGGAGGCGGGCCCCGAGGCAGCCGAGGCCTGGCTGGACCAGATCAAAGAGGAGAACCCGGCGTATATACAGGCGACTCGCCTGCGAGGTGTCATCGCCTTTCACGGGGACGCAGGAGATATTGAGGTGCTCCGCGCCAACGTTGACGCAGATCCTAAGAACGCCGAAGCCTGGTACCAGCTGGGGGCGACTCTAGCGGTAGCCAGCACCTTTAACGAAGCGTTCACCGCGTTTTTGGAGGTCGTGAAGCTCGATCGTGAATTCCGAGAGGACGCAGGACGAAAGGCGCTCTTATCCTTGTTTGACCTCTTGGGTAGTGACGACGAGGCCGTCATCTCTGCTCGGCGACAGCTCGCCTGCCTCCTCTTCTAGGTCAGGACGTTCAGCCCGCAGCGACTTCTTCTGGCCCTGGCTCCGGAGATGTCTCCGACGAAGGTCCAGCGCCGCTACCCGAGTCGTCATCGCGCGTCTCATCCCCGCCCGGCCGATTGCGATAGAGGATTATCGCAGCCGCGGTCATCATGCCTAAGCTGATAAACTGGGAGGTCGACAAGAAGGTCACCGATCCCGCCGGCAAGCCCAGCAACTGGTTGAAGGGTTCGCTGACCACCTCAAAGAGCATCCCTCGCTCAGCGTTGTCACCGCGGAAGATCTCAACGGAGGAGCGGAACAGTGGATAGAGGAACATCCACCAGATAAACACCTGGCCGTGGAACCGCTTCCGGTGTCGGACATAAATGAGAACGAAGAACAGAACGAGCCCACACAGGCTGTCGTACAGCTGCGTGGGGTGAATCCCTAAGGCGTGATCGGCCCCATGTTCCAGGAGGCCTCCCTTAAAATGCTGACGATACACCATGCTTCGTGCCGGAAACTCGATTGCCCAGGACAGGTCAGTAACCTTCCCCCAGCAACAGCCAGCAGCTAAGCACCCAAGTCGACCGAAGAACTGCCCGATAGCCAAAGAGGGAATTAAGATGTCTGCCATAGGCAGAATCTTCACGCCCTCTCGACGTAGGAACCACACCATGGTGAGCATGGCGCCAATGACGCCGCCATAGAAGACGAGTCCACCATTCCAGAACCGTAGAAGACGCGTGCAGTCTGGTTCGGTGATCGCGTAATCGGGATGGAGCTCATTGAAGTATTCGTAGTCGACGCAGGGGTAATAGTATTGGTCCCAGTTCACGATAATGAACGCGATACGAGAGCCGACCAGACCGCTCACCAAGAGCCACCAGCACAGATCGAGGATGAGATCACGGTCTTCGCCAACCCGTTCTCCGTAACGAGCCGCGAGCCAGATACCCACCACGAAGCCCATGGCGATCATCACCGCATACAGGTGAACCGGCTCGCCAAAGAGCTCAAAGAGTACTGGATGCATACGTCAGCCTATCCCTACCAACTCAGACCGCGGCCTGAGGATCGTCACTCGCGTCTGATGCGGAGGCGTCATCATCGTCAGCCCCCTCTTCGTCGACCTCGCGATTGACGATGGCGTCAAGGATGAAGAGCCCAACGCCGACCGAGATCGCGATGTCCGCCACGTTAAATGTAGGCCAATGGTGATTCTGGTAGTGCCAATCGATGAAGTCGACGACGTAGCCAATTCGCACCCGGTCGATGAGGTTACCGATGGCCCCCCCCATGATGAGCGTCAACGCCCACCGGAGCAGATTTTGGCCCTGCGCGCTGCGATAGATATAGATGATGGCGATGATCGCGATCATGCTAATCACGAAGAAGAAAGGTACTCGGAGGCTGTCATCGACTCCGCCGAAGATCCCCCAAGCGGCTCCGCGATTGCCTGTGAGTCGGAAGTTCCACCAGCTCTCGAAGACGACGATGAGTCGTGTTCGGATCTGAAAGACTGTGTCCGGTAAGACACCATTGGGCAAAGAGAGGGCTCCGACCGCCCAGATCTTTGTGAGCTGATCGAGAACGATCGTGACGAAAGACCCGACGATCAATAAGAGATACCGCTGCATGGTCTGCTAAGAACTCCACCGCTTCAACGAAGCGGCAATCTACCTACATCGAAGAGAGAGAACAACGTGAACAAGTAACTCGGCGTGAGATGGAGACCTTAGAAGTCCAATCGCAGCCCGAAATATCCGCGATCACCGGTGTACGCGATGAGAGGCTGCGCCACGACCGCGGGTACGTCGCGTCGTCGATTCTGCGCCGTCGACTCAATGTCTTTACGAAGCTGGTCATTATGAGCCTTTACGGTCAACCCGCCCCAGACAGCGCCCAAGGCGGTCGTGACGACGTAGGTACCAGCGAGGATAACTAGACCCGTCTCCGCACCATCGAAGTCCTCCCCGGCGAAGGTGACCTCGTAGTCTCCCTGAGTGTTGAAGTACGGAGTCATCCTATCGGCCGAGCGTGGGTCAGGATCCTGGTTGTCGATCCGCGGCTCCAGATTAGGATCGAAGGGACGAGTCCCACGCTTACACTCATCATCACCCACTCGAGAGCTGGATGGTTTGTGGCGGCAGATCTCCGTCTTCTCGGTGTCGAACGCTCCAAATAGATACGCGGCGCCTAAACCATACCCGACCGCTGACAGCGCGAAAGGGATGACCGCTTGAACTGGCTTCTTGGCATACATGAGTCCCCATCCGGCACCCGGTATGAAGCTGGATCCAACCGCCGCCCCCATGGACATTTTATCTCGGTCATACTCGATCTTCATGAGCTGATCCAAGGTCTCTTCATCCCGTAGATCGGAGTCATCGATCCGGGCGATGAGGATGTCTGCCTCAGGCGCGGTGAGCGGCGAAGTGTGCCCCACGTCCTGCGCGAAAGCCACGCTAGAGATCATGCCCATCAGTGCACATAATCCAACGACTCGATACATATGGATGTCCTTCTCGTGAACTCGCAACTCGCAAAGTGTACTCGTGGGCTCGAGCTACGTCTAGCGTCCCCGAGATGATCGGATAACTTACTTATAGACGCGGTGCAGAGATCAGAACTTGAGCAGGGAAGCTCCTAAAGGTCATTGGAGTAAGTTTGCACCGCGCCAATGGATTGTGGGCGTCACTGGACCGGCAGCCCACACCCTTCGATAGAGATGTTCATCGAATAGGCGTTCTCCGCGTCCAAGAACCCATAGACATGGACCAGCACCGTCGCGAAGTCGCCTGAGATGTTTTGCCAAGAGACAGACTCTGAGTCGAAGACAGAGCCTGAGTCGTCTAGCATCGCCTGATTATCACCGTACAGCGTCATGTCGAGATCTCCATCTGCATGCACGAACCGAATGTCGGCGGTGATAGTCCCCTCAGGGCAGACGACCACGCGGTAATAATCGGCGTCGTTCGCGCAGATCATCAGATCTGCCTGTTGACCAATTCGAAGAGGTGAGGCCCCGTCAAAGTTGTCATTGTCCTCAAATTGGTCGTCAGCGCACCCCAAGACCTCCCGTTCACAGGCAGCGCTGCAGCCATCACCGTCGAAGACGTTTCCGTCATCACAGGCCTCGCCCGCCTCTTGGATGCCGTTCCCACAGACGACAGCGCCCTCCTCTAGGCAGACGACGCCCACGTCCTCGAGATGGCCACAGTTCTCAACGCCGACCCCTGGATGTTCGCAATCGATCAGGCGTCGCTCGTCACCAGTGCACGCGACGTCATCCAGATGAATCGGGCCTTCGCCACCGCCGAAACGAGTAATAACCCGAGCTGCACCTGGATATCCAAGCTGACGGCACACGACGTTCGCGTCCGGTAGACCAAAGGCGTCGTCACAGACCGTCCCCCACTCCCCTGCCGTGAAGATCTCCACCCGCCCGCTCTCCTCACTGTCGCCGCCGACGAGTCGAACTGTCCCATCAGCAGGATCTGGCTCTTCCTCTCTACAGAGCGAAGAGCACCCATCCCCATTAGCCACATTGCCGTCATCACATTCTTCACCGGCGTCGACCTGCCCATCACCGCACGCGGCGGGCCCTCGACAGATCACGCCAGCGTCCTCAGCGTGGTCGCAATTGTGTCCGCCGAGCCCGGCGCTACGACACTCGAGCAGGTTCGCCTCATCACCGGTGCATTGGAGGTTATCTAGGTGGATAGGACCAGCGCCTCCACCGAAACGACTCACCGCCTCATCGACGTCATTGAAGCCCAGTTGTCGACACACCACTCGAGCGTCGTTCAGACTCCAAAAGTTGTCACAGACCGTGCCCCACCGACCTTCCGCGAAGATCTCAACACGACCGCTCCGGTCGTTCTCTCCGTCGGCGAGTCGAACGCTGCCTTCATCGGGACACCCGATGATGGTCAGGCTCATACGGTAGCTGTTCTCGGCCTCATTCCAGCCGAACACCTGGAGTCTGACCGGCGTATCATCACCGGCGTTCGCCCAACGCACCATCTCGTTGTCCGTCACGCTGCTGCTCGAATCTAACTCAAAACCGGCCTCGCTCACTAAGGTTAGGTCGAGGTCACCATCGGCATCGCTGAAGAGCACATTGACCGTCAAAGTACCGCCCTGGCACACGTGAATGAGGTACCAATCCTCGTCCTCTGCGCAGATCTGGAGGCCCTCATATCGACCCGCTGTGACCTCCGCGGGCTCATCGCGATTATCATTGGGCTCCTGGTCGTCGTCCTCACAGGCTGCAGGTTGCTCAACGGTGCAGTCGGGAGCACATCCATCGCCCGCACGGTTATTCCCGTCATCACAGACCTCACCGATCTCAAGGACTCCATTTCCACAGACCGGATCTGGCTCTTGCTCATTGGTACAGTCAGCCGCGCACCCATCTCCCCCACGGTTGTTCCCGTCGTCGCACTCCTCACCATCGTCCAGAGTCCCATCTCCGCATACAGGCGCTCCGTAACAGACGTTGATCTCTTCAAGGCAGTTAGCGCGCGCACAAACGCCGTCTCGATCGGGACAATTGTTCTCGGTGAAGACGCAGCGATCCAGACCCGTCGCCGCGTCCAAACTCTCCTGATTGCCTTGAAACATGCAGCGGCGGACACAGTTCGCGTCTTCGCATAGGCGGACGCACTCGACCATCTCGGGGCAGGTCGCGTCTCCGGAGGGCACCACCGGCAATCCGAAACAGGCGGCGTTCTCCTCAGCGCAGTTTCTCTGAACACACTCAAGATCTACGCCGTCAACGTTACAGCCGCTGTCATTAATACAAGCGATCAAAGTCGTCATCGCTGCCTGACCGCCGGGAGTCCCCGCGTTCATACAGGCCCTCGCACAGACATTGTCTCCTGGGGCGCACTCCGCAAAACACGCGTTGATCTCGCGACACGAGACCTGATTCTCGTTGAGATCCAGAGGCTCCTCAGCGACGCACACTGCGTCACAGCCATCCCCCGCGACGTTGTTCCCATCATCGCAAGACTCACCCGCATCCAGGTTCCCATCGCCACATCGCGCGACGCTCTGGCATCGATCGTCACATCCATCGTCTGCTTCGTCGTTCCCGTCATCGCACTCTTCGCCCACCTCACGACGTCCGTTTCCACACTCTGCCGGACCAAAACATGCGGTCAGTAAAGCACCACAATTGGCCACTGCGCAGTCGCTCTCACGGTCAGCGCAGCTGTTATCGGTGAACACACAGGTGTCTAAGGCTAGGGCCGCAGCGAAACCATCCTCGCTGCCTTCAGCGATGCAGCGACGGGTGCAGTTAAGGTCCTCGCAGAGCTCTGCACAGCGGACGATCTCTTCACAGGTGTCGTCGCCGTCGGGATCGACCGGATCCCCAAAACAAGCGCGCTCCTCATCGTCGCAATTGGCGTCAATGCAGGCCTGGTTAACCTCACCACCGACGATGCAATTATTCTCCCCAATACACTGGCGGAGCTGGGCGAGTCGGACTTGGCCCGCAGGGCTCCCAGTCGCGATGCACGCGTTCACACACCCGGCGTCCCCTGCCTCACAAGCACCTACACAATTGTTGATAGCGAGGCACCCCAATTGACCCTCGTCTAGATCCGGGCCTCCCTCATTGAGACAGTCCGCAGAGCATCCATCCCCATCAAGGTCGTTCCCATCATCACACTCCTCAGCGTCATCGACGTTCCCATCACCACAGCGAGGTGGGTCAGCCTCATCTCGACAGATCGCAGAGCATCCGTCCCCGTCTACGAGGTTGCCGTCATCGCACTCCTCACCCGGATCGGCATTTCCGTCACCGCATCTGGCTGGGGGAGGCTCTCGCGTGCAGTTCGCAGAGCATCCATCTCCATCAACAACGTTCCCGTCGTCGCACTCTTCACCGTCGTCTAAGTTGCCATCCCCACATCGAGGAGGCTGAGCTTCGGTGCGACAGATCGCAGAACACCCGTCTCCATTGGCGAGGTTACCATCGTCACACTCTTCACCCTCGTCTACGTTACCGTCCCCACATCGAGGACGCTGAGCTTCGGTGCGACAGATCGCAGAACACCCATCGCCATTGGCGAGGTTACCATCGTCACACTCTTCGCCCTCGTCTACGTTACCGTCACCACAGCGCGCTGGCGCCGCCTCGGTCGTGCAGTTCGCAGAGCAGCCGTCACCATCGATGACGTTCCCGTCATCGCACTCTTCGCCATCATCGACGTTGCCGTCGCCGCAACGAGCCGGCGGCGCCTCGGTCGCGCAGTTCGCGGAACACCCGTCACCGTCGATGACGTTCCCATCATCACACTCTTCGCCCATGTCTAGGTTACCGTCTCCGCATCGGGCGGGCTCTTCGAGACCGCAGGTCTCAGAGCATCCATCACCGGAGACCGTGTTCCCGTCATCGCACTCTTCGTCGTCTTCAACTGAACCATTTCCACAGACCGCAGGTGTCTCTAACGTAGAACAGTCGGCGGAACATCCATCACCATCGACGTTATTGCCATCATCACAGGCCTCACCATCGTCGACATCGCCATTCCCGCACTGGGGTGGAAACATGCTGCCCCCCATGCCGGCCGCACCGCCGACGCCGCCCGCGCCACCAGCACCACCCGCGCCACCGGTCCCTCCGGCACCACCCGCACCACCAAAATCAGGGAGCCGGGGGGCCGCGTCACGCACTTGGGCGTCGGCGGCGATGTTAGGGAGCGAGGTGTCATCTCCAGCACATCCGGCTAGAGCGATGAGCACAAGTGAGCAGACCGAGAGGCAAAACGAGCACGTGCGAGTCATATGAGACTCCCCCTTCCTGGGAAAAAGTGCTGTCGCTAATAGGATTACCCGTAGGCGCGACGATATTTGTTAACGTGACTTATGTTACGAATTCAAGTATTCGGCCGCTTTTGTTTGCGGTTCAGCCTCGGATCGGACCTCTCGCTCTGAATCATTCGGACGATAAATCCCGCCAAGTCATGTAAATCGACGCGCCGCGTCCGCCCGACTCCGACGATCTGTCATCGCCCCCAACCAGAGCAAAGGAATCGCTATGGTAGCGATCGACTGTGGTCTGTGTAAGAAGGACTGTGTCCTTATTGGAGGAAATTTGATGATCTATGTCGGGATCGTGCTCTTCATCGTTGCGGGCGTTCTGCTGTACTTCATGAAGCAGAATCAGGGTCGAGTACGTCAAATGAAGGCGACGGAGACCTCGACGGTCAACGCGCTAGAAGAGACCGCGGCGACCATCCGCGATGACCTAGGTGGCGGCGCGAGCCACTGGAAAGCGAAGGCTGAGGTTAAGGGGCGCGTCGTCTGCGAGACGCCCCTGGAGGGACAGTTTACCGACGTACCCTCGGCGGTTATCCACACTCGTATCGTGCGCGAATGGGAAGAGTATCGCCAAGAGAGAGACAGCGATGGCAACAGCCGTAGCCGCTGGGTCCGGCGCTCGGACACCATGCACGATGATGTCAGAACCACGAGCTTCCACATCGATGATGGCACCGGCCAACTGCGTGTAGCGCCAAACGGCGCAGACTTCACCTTAAACGAGGTGGTCGACCGCTTTGAGCCTGCCGATCGCTTCGATGATGGGCCGAGCATCAGCTTTGGTCCCATTACGCTGAATGTAGGTGGGATGGGCTGGGGTAGTTCCCGCCGACTCATCGGATACAAGGTCCAAGAGAGCATCCTGCCCGTCGGCGCGAACGTCTACGGCTTGGGGGAAGTGCAAGACCAAGGGACCTCTCTCGTTCTGACCAAGTCAGCCAACACCGAGACCGCCTTCATCCTGTCGGTGAAGAGCGAAGAAGAGCTCATCGCCCAATACGAGAAGACCGCAAAGTGGCAGCAGATTGGTGCGGGAGTCTGTGTGGTCATCGGCGTCGGACTGAGCGTGGGCCACTTCCTCTAGTGAGTGGGCCACGGTTGCTCTTTGAGCAGCGCGGCGACCTCCACCTCTCCCTCAGCGAATTGTCCTAAAGCGGCGTCATGGAGGGTGTACCGCATCGTCCTCCCGAAGAGCGGCTGAGACTCTACGAAAACACAGCGCAGGTCACCCTCGCTGAAATTACATCGCGCCTGAATCGCTCGGAGCAGCTGCGCCTGATGTAGGTGCCCGTCCCCAAAATTCCATCCAAGGGCGTAACCCGCGATCAGCTCGCCATCGTGATAATCGTAGGCCTCCAGATCATCTACTGCCTGTGGCAGGAGCGTATGTAAGGCCCGACCATGGAGATGCATGGCCCTAAACGCCGCCAGCAACTGGAGGCTGCCTTCAACGACGGTCTCATCATAAAGGGAGAGCATCTGGTCACGGGGGTGAGCGCTGCACTTGACCACATGGTCATCGATTAAACCGACGGTGCCCTTACGAAAGAGCCAAATAGAATACGGCCAATTGCCGGCGTAATAGCGCATGGACAAGAGGAACGAGACTCGTGAGGGTACAAAGTTTCCGACCACGGGAACGATCACCAACATTACCACCAAGAATCCGATGAGTAGCGGTGACGTGAGACTCCAAAGAACGACGTCGCCGTGTCCCATGAAGAGAAAGCAAGCGCCATAGACCATGATGACGTTCCATTCTATGGGGACCGCGGCGGGGAAATTACCCGTGATATAGAGGTGAAACACCGCCATCATGACCAGCCCAATGGTCGTCAACTCTCCGCCACCGCCAAAGATGAGTAAGAGGGGAAAACCAAACTCGACGAGGGTGCCAAGGTGAGCCAATAAGACGGTTACCGAAGCGGGTCTCAGGTCATCTGGATATTCACGATATAGGGTCTTACGCAGCCACTCCCATCGCATAAGCGGTCCGTTGCTGATCATCGCGCAGACCACGCTCGGAAAGTTGGGGGTCAGCTTGGAGACGGCGGCCCACAACCAAATGGCTGATTGCACCGCGATCGCCCCGGCGATCCACTGGTCTTCAAATAGAAAGCAGACCGCCAGCGCGTAGTAATGCTCTCCCCGCGCCGCCAAGAAGATGGTCTTGTCTCTGAGGGCCAGGATGGGAAGCAGCGCGACCACAGGCCAGACCAAACCGGCTGTGATCTCCGGTGCGAGCAAAGCTCGAAAAAGAGCCACCAACAAGGCCAAGTAAAGCAGCACATCGAGAACGGACCGCCGGTCTCCCGAACACCCCGTCAGCTTGGGGAAGGGGGGTAGCCGAATAGTGCCAGGCCGCGCGAAGTGAAGACACGCCCCAAAGGGCGGTAGGTATCGAGCAGTCAACGGCCCGCTCCCACAACCTAAACCCAACACCTCGAAGGCCATACTCCAAAGCACCGCTTTCTGAAACGCCGTCTCAGTGAAGATCTGGTCGCTCCAGGTACCCGCCGTAGCCCAGTCTGCTGAGCGCTGACAAAACGCCCACCACACGGCGACGTAGACCAATATTTTCAGGAGATAGATGAGATATACGAGAGCGGGTGGACCATAGCCTTGTATCGCCCACGCCTGACACGCAAGCCGCAGTCGCTGCGCCCAAGGGAGGTCCCGCGCGGCTTCGACGTCATAAGGCAAAGGTTTGGGCGTTGGCAGAGGGATAGTCTAATCCTGGCTTGAGTCCATGGATCCACTGTACGCAGCGAGAGACCCACACGCCTCTAATTAACGAGGTTTTGGTATTTTTAGATCCCTTCGCCGGTATCGGCCATCTTTCAACCTGCGAGGCTGGCCCACCACTCTTTCCATGGCATACCTCGGCGCCACAGACAGCCTATATCCATCTGGTAGAGCGTCGAGACGAGCGGGCCATGTTCGTGGCGTACCACCACCCCGCGAGTCCATTGTCATCGCCATCATGAGCTGAATCTGCATCATTCTTAGCCGGCTCTTTCGTCCCGCCGGTCGCTCCCGCCGCCGCCGGTCGAGCTCGGCGTCGCTGTGGGATGGTCGAGTCATTTTGTTGGACGCGCTGACCGAAGACCATCTGCGGACGCAGCTGGGCCGAGAAGAGAAGGGCGACTCCATCATCTACTCCCCGTTCTCATGGGCATACGTGGACGTTGATCGCCACTCGGGTCCATGTTAGGCCGCCGAAGCCAGATCTTAACGGGGACCCATCGCTGATGACTCGCGCCTTGCTCTTAACTCTCTTACTTGGACTCTGTGCCTGCGGCGAGACGGAGAGCAATGACAGTGACCCGTTGGTGTTCGGCGCTGACGCTCACATCGACGCCCAAATGCCAGAGGCTCAACCCGAGCACGATGCGAGGGTGCACGATGCGCATGTCGTGGACATGGCGACGTCGATCAGAGATTCGGCCATCGGATCGCCGGATGCCACCATCATCGAAGCGGATATGGGCGCCCCCGTCGAGATCGCGCGGTGTGAACGGCCCTTGGGAGGCGAGCCTTGGGAAAACCCAGAGCTGACCGAGGCCGCGCCGGGCGTCGAAGAAGACCTCATGGCCATAGACCTGACCCGCCTGCCTGACACCATCAACATTGGCCAGATCAATAAGCTGTTTAGAGGCACCGTCGCCTTTATGTTGGACATCCCTCCTGAGACGCTGGGTGACACCCTAGACAAGGCAGACGTGCTGGCGCGGGGCATGCTTGGGCGGGTGGTCGCGGCGAGCTTCGTTCTGGGCGAATCAGACCCGACGGGGCTGGACTTCCTCTTTC
>CALELH010000286.1 GCA_937902595.1 uncultured Myxococcales bacterium | reverse complement strand
GAGGCTGACAGCGTGGGTCACGATGCCTTGGCTCTTGGGGGTCCAGGCCACCTTTCCCGCACGAAACTTCGGAGCGGCGCTGAGCTCTTTGGCTTTTGCTCTACGTTTACCCCCGAGATCGATCTTTATGTCGCCTTTGAGGTCAATCTGAATCGAGACGGGCACTCGTCCATGGCCGCTCTGCCTGATGAGCAGATCCATCTCGGCTCCATGATACTTCTCGTCGCTCAACATATAGATCGCGTTGAGGGCGGCGAGGGGCAGGGTGCTGACCCTGTTCGCCTTGATGGTCTTATAACGCCCAGCGCCTCTCCGGTAGCGGATCAGGCGATCTCCTGCGATCTCCTTCGCGTGAGCCACGAGGGGTCTCCGGTCTGACTTGGAGACCGTCTGATGCTGGATGACCGTCGTCGAGTAATGCAGTCGCGGCGGGACGCCGCCACACCCCGTGAGCCAGATGACCGAGAGCGTGAGAATCGTGGCGAGCAAAAATTTCATGGAATGAGCGTATGTAGTGGTGACGGAGTAAGGCAAGGGGAATCGGCGCCCTGTCTTTGTCTCGACTCTGGATAGGTCCGTCATTAAGCTGCTGTCTGTACCCAGATGTCTTCGTTTAGCACGAGGGGGGTCTAATGTCCGTCGAGGGCTATCCATTGGTGCCCGCCGCATCCCTTGAGGCGGTGGTTCGACGTGCGGCGAACACAGAGCGGATGCGCGCCGGAGTGCTTCTGCTCATCGTGCTCGCCGCTCTCTGGAGTTGGCTGACGCTGTACGCTGACCACTTCTTAGGCACGAGTGTCGGCTTGTTTGTCTTCACTCTTTGGCTCTATTGGCCGGAGGGGGAGGCCTGGGAGTCACACCACCTTGATGACGTTGACGCCGAGTTGCTGGGCAGGTTCAGCAAGAGTCAGTTGCGGGATGCTATCGACGAGGTGAGGCGGTCCTATGGAGAGAAGGAGCATCCAAACATCTTCGTCGTGAAGACCACCATGCCCATCGCGATGACCCGCAACGCCGACATTATCAACTGGGTCCGCTCATGGAACGCCGTGTGGATCAGCAGCCATCTCTTGACGGTGCTGACGGAGGACGAACTGAAGAGCATCTTCGCTCATGAGATGTGTCATTACAGCAAGCACACCACTTTCTGGGGCCGCTATTTCTACGTGCATGCCCTGTGTTGCGCGGTTTTGGTGACCGTCGCATACATCGCGGCGCTGGACTGGTTTTTCCCCACGGGAGGCGCCGTCGGGGCGGTCATCATGACGATGGTGATCTTGTCGGCTTTGGGGCTGTTTCCTCTGGTGATGTTGCTCGCCAATCTTGTTGTTATCGGGGCGTCTAGTCTGACGGAGCGGGGAGATTCGCAGGCCATCGAGTCGCTCTGTGATTTTGAAGGCGCCAAGAGGTACGGGCCGATCGCCATGACAAACGCCCTCCTCAAGGTGTCGACCCGCAGCGAGATCTTTCAGCGAGTCGTCGAGGCCTTTACGGTCGCCGATGAAGGAGCGGAGCCAAGGGTCGATGACGGGTCCGATGGGGAGGAACTCCAGGCCGCCGCCGCCCAGGAG
>CALELH010000285.1 GCA_937902595.1 uncultured Myxococcales bacterium | reverse complement strand
TTCTCCACGTCATGAACTATGTCGACGCCATCGAGGGGCATCTAGATGAGGGGAAGGACGGGCTGCCTCACTCGGATTTTATGGACACGTGCGATGGAGCGACGGCGCCCATCGCCATGACCGCCAGCCAGGCGAGTGTCCAGCTGATCCTCGCCATCAACAGGTCTCTGGAGGTGAACTCGCCTGAACCCGTGAGAGTGGTCTTAGAGGAGTGGCTGGTTTATGAGCCGGGTTGCACCTTGGCGAATGACTATTGTGACTCTGGCTGGGTTGCTTTGGCGCGGCGGGATCAGACAGGTCCATACCTCGACACCATGCTTGGCTGCGACACCATGGATTCTGAGGGGCAAGCTGGGTCGGCGCTGGTGTTTTTGCTCGTCTGTTTCCTGGGTCTGATGAGAGGAAGGCGATCTCTGTTCATGGCTGCTTTTCTGTTGGTGATGGCGCTGGATTTCGAGGCTCCTCGGGCAGAGGGTTTTGTTCAGTTGGAGTCTCATGTCTCTCTCTTGAGCGATGCGCCAGAGCGCTCCATTATCGCGAACACTTTCGGTGGTGGTATACGCGGAGGCTATGGTTGGGGCGCTTGGCGCGCGTTGGCGCATGTCGAACGAAGCTACTGGGTATCGACGGAGTTGACTGACCGGACGACTCCGGGGGTGCTCAACCTTGGGCTCGGCGCTCAGTATCTTTCGGCGGGTGGCTTCGTCCGTAGCAGCGCCGCCGTTGGCCCCTCGATCCTCTTCTACGAAACGGCCTTCGATGACAAGGGGACCACAGGGTTCTTCTTCGATCTACGCCCGGTCGAGTTGGCTTGGTGGCCCACTGCGTGGATCGGGATTAGCCTGACTCCAATCAGCTTTACCTACGTCTCTCCTGTGCTCGAAGAACCACCGATCCGCCTCGTCTTGTATCGGACGAACCTCGGAGTAGAGTTGAGTTTCTAGGAGGGGGCTCAGCCGAGCTCTATTTCTTTTGAATCAGGACGTAGCCGCGGTTCTTTCCGCTGTCGCTGTCCGGTGTCGCCATGGCCGCCCAGAGCCGCTCCAACTTAACCCAACTCGGCTCATATTTGTGGGCACCCACGTCCAGGATAAGCGCCCGGTCTGAGGAAACGTGATAGGCCGCGACGGGAGAGAAGTGTCCCCAACCTTTCTGATCGAGGGCCTTGCGGCTGTAGTTCACGACCAACAGATCGTCGGCGCGCTCCATGTTCTTCCGAATGATCTCGCGGAACGCGGCTAAGGACTCAGATCCGCCGTGATGGTGCGTGGCCTCGAGTCCATTCGCCTGAATCATTCCTGCGAACTCAGA
The DNA here is from genome assembly GCA_937902595.1 of uncultured Myxococcales bacterium. Lineage (GTDB taxonomy): Bacteria > Myxococcota_A > Bradymonadia > UBA7976 > UBA1532 > UBA1532. The sequence continues at coordinate 1,745 of CALELH010000285.1, read as the reverse complement.
CAAAGTCATGCCCCCAAAGAAGGTATTCCAGCGGGTACGGTGGGCAGCGACGTCGTCCGAGAACCAGCCGTCTTGATCGACGTGGTCATCGCCCTTAAGCGCGTTGACCGACATCACGCCAGTCGCGACACCGCAGTAGCTACGGTATTGCTGTGCTCGAAACACAGAGGTCAGCCGAAGATAGTCTGCCCGAGCGCTCTCTTTGAGAAGGAGGGAGCCGGCGTCGGTGTTGAGCCCGACATGAGATTCAGGGAGGGGGAGGAGACTCTTGACCGGGTTGGCTATTGCGTAGGCCCTCGCTCCAAATGAGTAAGCATAGTAGCCACCGGCGATGAGCGCGATGGCCAGCAGAACTCGAATAATCTTAGACGCACCTGATGGTTGCTCTTCCTCTGACATTAGACTTCTCTTGCCTCTTTTTGCCTCGGGTATAGGAGTCGAAGGAACGCGGGGAGTACGATGAGATCCGTCAGCACTGCGGCTATGACAGTTAGGGCCGTCAGCAGGCCAAATCGGTAGATGGCGGCGTTGCTACCCAGGCAATAGATGAGAAAGCCGACCGTCAATAAGGTCGAGGTGGCGACCATCGCTCTCCCTGCGTGGTGGGTCGCCGATCGTATCGCCGCCTCGCACTCGTTCGTCTCTCGATATGCGACTTGAAAGTGGTGGAGGAAATGCACTGTATCATCGACGGCGATGCCCAGAGCGATGGACGCGATCAGCAACGTGTTCAGGTCGAGCGGTATTCCCGTCAATCCGATGAAGCCCATGACCGCGACGATGGGAAATAGATTGGGCAGCATCGCGATGAGGCCCAACTTAAGCTCGCCCAACATGATAATCATGAAGATCGTGACGAAGAGAAACGCCGTCGCGAAGCTGATGCTCAGGTCTGATAGCATGACGGATATCAGTCGCTCTCCGACGTAGACTGGGCCAGTCCCCGCTGCCCGCACCTTACCGCCAAGATGGCGCTCTATGCTCGCCTCTATGTGGGCGATAAGGTCCGTGAAAACAGTAGACTCTCGCCACCGGGCTCGGAAGGTGATGTGGGTCTTCGACCAGTCAACAGTCACCAGCTTTCGGAGATCCGATGGGCTCTGACTCTCGAAGAGAAACAGCAGATCTTGGGTCTCTTCTTGAGTCGTCGGGACGCTGTATGCCGACTGCTTACCGCCTCTCAGAGCCCGTCGAGTCTCCTTGGTGATGTCGACGATGCTGATGCCGTGGGTGACGAGCTTTTGACCCGTCCCAGGTTCCTCGTACGCAAGCACATCGGCGATGACTCGGTCGAGCCCTTCGATGATCTTGACGTCTTTCAGGGTGCCTGAGGTTGGGGTGATCACCAGCTCAGCGGTGGCGACACCTCCGACGTTTTCGTCCAGCTTCTTAACGGCGATTTTGACCGGCAAGTCATCGGGCACCATATCCAGATCATCATGAAAGACTCGAACCTGGGTAACCCCAAAAATGAGGACGACGGCGAGAATGCCCGTCCCGATCAACACGCCCCGATATCGGTTGTGGCCATCTTGGGGGGCGGACCAGGAGACGCACCACCTGATGAAGCGGTCAATGCGATCTTCTTCACTATCAGGGACCGCGCCCAGCGTGCTCTCGGGACTGAAGGTCAGCATGATGGGCAGGATCACTAAGGAGAGAATCCACGCCAAGATGACGCCGACGCCCCCAGCGGTCCCCATCTCGGCGATGGCGGTTACTGACGCAAAGTTGAGGCTGAAGAG
>CALELH010000284.1 GCA_937902595.1 uncultured Myxococcales bacterium | reverse complement strand
GACAATGACTGTGACGGTGCCATCGACGAGGACTTTGACCTGACCGAAGCGACGAGCTGTGGGTCGTGTGAAAATGATTGTACAGACGGGGCCGAGAACGCCCAGATGGAGTGTGTGGGCGCCCAATGTGTCGTCGCTGCCTGTGACCTCGGCTTTCAAGATAGTGACCGGGACCCCTCCAACGGCTGCGAATGCAACGGTGCCGTCGAGGATGAGCCAGACCCGGACTTTATTGACAGCGATTGCGATGGGTTGGATGGCAGCTTAGGTGGAGCCATCTTTGTTCACCCCAATGGGAATGACGCCAATAACGTCGGTAGCGCTGACCAACCGATGCGAACCATCGAGGCGGCGGTTCTATTAGCTCAGCGCTTAGAGCCTGCGTTTGACCGGATCTATATCTCAGAAGGCAACTTTCGGCTCGGGGAGTTCGTAGAGATCAATGGCGAGCGCGTTCTGTTTGAGATTCCTGATGGCTTTAGATTGCATGGAGGATTTCGGCGGGCCCCGAACCGTGTTGACTGGTCGCGGCACCCTCGAGCGGAGGCGCGGACGATCATCTATGGCTCTCAGGTCGCTCTCCGCTTCAGCAATCTTTCATCGCACACCATGATCGATAACCTCGAGTTACGTGCCCTGGATAGCGCTAACCAAACGCCGTCTTCCAGCGTCGGAGTCTTCGCGAAGAACGTCGGACAACACCTTCATTTACGTGATGTCCTTGTCCGCTCAGGGAGAGGTGGAGACGGCGTAAACGGCAGCGATGGGCGTGACGGTTTCCAAGGGGGCCGCCTTGGGTCTAATGGCGTCGAGCGTGGTGGTGGGAGCGGAGGAGAGGCCCGCCTTTGCGAAGGGTCGGTTCTATCCGCGGGCAGCGGCGGTGACGGTGGACTGCCCGGCCGTATGGGTGAGTCCGGCGGCGTGCCTTTGGACAATATGCCTTCAGCTCCCGGAGGGATGCCCGGACAGGATGACATCGCGAGGAATGGTATCGACGGTGCTGATGGAGAAAGCGGCGCAAACGGGTCCCATGGGCGGGCCGATGGTCAAATCGGGGAAGATGGTCTGTGGGTGCCTGCGAACGCCGGAGATGGGGCGCCCGGAATGGCCGGTAGCGGCGGTGGTGGCGGAGCTGGACTTCAAGATGTGCAAATCCCTGAATGCAGCGCTGGCGGTGGCGGTGGCGGCGGTGGAGGCTGCCCAGGCACTTTGGGGACGGGCGGCAACGGTGGTTTCGGTTCAATTGGGCTCCTGGTCATGGGGGGCTCGGTTCGGCTGGAAAATGTAGAGATTGTGACCGATGAGGCCGGTGATGGTGGAGATGGTGGTGACGGTGGGTCTGGTGTCGTGGGAGGGGACGGTGGCCTTGGCGCCTCATATCCCGCGGCCTGTCCGCGTGGCCCTTTACGGGCGGGACGCGGTGGGGATGGCGGCGATGGTAGCTGCGGTGGCCATGGTGCGGGGGCCGCAGGAGGCCCGTCTATATCGATCTTGCGCGTCGCTCCACGCTTAGGCGCGATGGCTCGCTCTTCGGTGGTGTTCGTGGATAGAGATGGCGCACCGCTCCCTGATCAGGCGGCTGCCGCTACAGACCAATTATCTTTCGGAGCTGCTGGAGCAGCGGGAGACGGTGGGCATGGTAATGGCTGCGATCCTGAGGCGCCCGCGGGCCGACCTGGTGTCGCTGTACGAATCGGATGTTGTCATGCGGGGCCGGGTGGGGGACCATGCGGTGGCCGCGATGGAGAGGAGCTGACGTGCGTCCTTCAATGATATGTGTCATCGGGCTCGTGCTGATGAGCCTCCTAACCTCAGGTCTCGTCTTTGCAAAGGCGCCCGACCAAGCGACCTTAGATAAGGCTGAGACCCATTTCTTTGATGGGGTGAAGCACTACCGGGCGAATCGATTTGATGATGCTGCGATGAGCTTCCAACGCGCCTTCACACTGACAAAAGATCGCACTCTACTGTTCAACGTAGCGCGTTGCCAGGAGCGGACCGGCGATGTGGACGCAGCGGTCGCTTGGTATCAGTCCTATTTGTTAACCAAGCCAGCAGATGAGACGGGTGTCATACATCGGATCAAGCAGCTCGGGGTCAAGGACGTTAGGTTGGCGTCTGATCGTACGGAGCGTAGGCAGGTGGTTCGTCGTGGAGCGGCGCTAGAGAAGCTGCAGCCGATTGGCTACCGTTGGATGAAGTGGGGATTGCTGGGCGGCGGAGTCGCGTCTGTCGCAGTAGGCATCTCTCTGGGCGTTCAGTCGATGGACGAATCGCAAAAGTCCAAAGACGCCTCTGGGACGATCGCGGCAGACCAGTGGTCACGCCAGGCTGAGCGCAACGCCTTTGCTGCTGACATCTTTGTTGTCACGGGGGCCCTGGCGTTGGGTGCCGCCGGCTACTTCTTCATCAGCGAGGCGCTCGGCG
>CALELH010000283.1 GCA_937902595.1 uncultured Myxococcales bacterium | reverse complement strand
GTCACCGCTAATGCTGTCCCTCGAAGGGTCGACCTTTGGCGCCGTCCCTTGGGTCCCTGGCTCCGAAGATCCTGCGGACGCTTTCAACAGCTGCCCATGACATGGGTCTTTGGGTATGGCTCCCTGATTTGGCGACCAGGTTTTCCATTTCTTCAGCGAGAGCGCGCTGTTCTTCTTGGGTACGAGAGACGGTTTTGGCAGGGCTCCCCTGACCATCGAGGGACACCAACTGAGCCTGGTCGAGTCGTGACCTTAGCCCCTCGTCCAACCGCGCGTTGCGAGGGCGTCGCCTTCCTCGTCGCTGATGAGCACAGACAGGAGGTTCTCAGCGCCCTCGATGTCCGTGAATCAGGAGGTTATGTACGAGAGATACGGACCATCCAATTGGCTGCAAACATGACAGCCGATGCCGTCGTCTACATCGCGCATGTTGATAACCCAAGTTATCTTGGACCCGCCTCCATTGAGGTGATGGCCGAGCACATCTCCAGCAGTCGTGGACCGAGTGGGAGCAATATTGATTATGTCCTGAATCTAAAGGACATCTTGGATAAAGAAGGCATCCATGACGAGCATCTCAACGCGCTCGCTGGGCGTCTTCGAGCTTGATGGTCGCCGGGCTCAGGTCCTCAGAGAGTCGAGTATAGGACCGAGATGACCGAGGGACTCTGCGAGTCGGTGACCATCTTCGGTCCTGATCACTTCACGTACTCCCGGGGAACGAGCCGCGAGCGCTTCACTGTTTCCGATGGGGACGACGTCGTCTTGAACGCCGTGGAGAATGACGCAGGGGTGCTTCACTACAACCGCCGCGGCGTCTCGGCACTCAGTCCAAAAGCTGTACGGCAACTCGATGAACTTCTCCCATCCGTTGTGCCAATATGCCTTTGTTCCTTCTTCTCTCCAGCTCTCCATCCCCTCGGCACCGTACTCATTGGCCCATTTGTCGTGGATACCTACCGCTGGAGCTAAGAGAACCGCGCCTATCACGAGGTCTGGGCGTCGAGACAGCGCGACCGCTGACGCGAATCCACCCATGCTGGAGCCGACGATGGCATCGATTCCTGGCTCCGAGTCCAGGATACTCAACACCGACTGTACATGCCCTTCGAAGGTCCATCCGAGGTCGTACATATTAGGGGCGATAACCTCGTGGCCGAGGACATCCCGAAGATATCTCGGCTTAGTTCCAGTAGCGCGGCCCTCGAAGCCGTGAGCGAACAAGATCTTCATGATGACTCTCCTCTACGCGAAATAGCGATGCACCAAAGGAAAAGTGTAGCCACGGCAGGACCCAAGACGCCCATAAGCACAAAGAGCAGTGACCAGCCCGACACTGCTGAATGTAACTCGATCCCTTGCACAAGGGAGAGCACGAAGTCCGTCAAAGTCGCCCCGGCGAGAAACATGCTCACTCGTCGAGCCCAGGCATGATCTCTCCAGAGCATGTAGGCGAGGCTGCTGAGGCCCAGGGCCATCGTCGAGTCGAAGGCGACCCACGCCACCTGAGTGCTACGGTCACCGAACCAATGCTGTCCGTCGATCATCGCGAGGAGAACCGTCCACGGCACCAGACAGGCGAGCTGTACGACCAAACATGCGGCCCAGGTTTTCCCGCTGATTCTGCCGAGCAGACGTCTGAAGCTGTCATACAAGAAGGTCGCCATTGACCCAGGAACGAAGGCCGAGAATAACGCCCAAGTCGCAGCGAGCCGTGAGCTACCTCGCGGGATGATGGCATATTGAGGCGTCCACAGATCTGGATTAAACCGCGATTTGAATCGTCGCAGCCCCTCGAACCCGTACAGCGAGCCAAAGTGCTTGGCCAAGAATCGTAGTCCCCAGCGCAAGGCTCGATGTTCGCCGGGACCACGTTCGATCCCAGTGAGCGGCGCGAGCCCAAGGGTGACAAAGGTGTCTCCACAGGCCTTGGCGTGCTCCATGGCCTCATAAATGAGCGCCTCTGTTGTGCCGTTGGGCGCCGTTGGGACGCGAATGACGTCTTCAAAGAACCAGCCCCTGCGTTCGTAAATTGGGACGGCCGACAGAAAGCCAACGAGCTCATCACCATGCTCAGCGACGTAGTACCGGCGCTCGCCGGCAAATGAGAATGGTTCCAGATCGACCATGAAGCGCAGGACCCCGACGCGGCGAGACGCCAGCCATCGGCCCAGGATATGTTCTATCGCGAGCCTTGATGATCCTCGCGACCTCTCCAGGTCTTCTGCGCCCACACGTCGGATGCGGACTCCCTTGTTCGTCGCGCGATTAATCTGGGCTCTAAGAGAGCGTCGTTCAGGTCCTTCGATAGAGAAATGCTCAGGGTTCCATTCTGGCTGTTCGCCCAATTTGATGGCCTCATATGCGTCTCGGTCGTCGCCTAAGGCCTCGAGGAGCGATGACTCTGCGCCGACGAACATGACTCGCCGACCCTGCGCTTTCGCGAAGGTGTGAAAGTCTGAGATCGCCTCCCGGGTCGCCTCGAGTGGGCCCACTGGACCTCCAGGAACCACACAGTAATTTCGCACAGGGACATACGCGATGACTGATTCCCCAGTAGAATGAGAGTGGAACCAATAGGTGTATCCAGTCTCGAGGATCTGGAATGAGTTTGACCTAACCCCATGAGTTTTGAGCAGCTGGAGCGCTCGCGCTCTACCGGCTTCGCCCGCTTGAGCCAAGATAGGCGGGGGGTCGTGTGGGGACTGTTCCTCACGCATATGGGTGATGTTTGTCACGGTGTATCATTCTAGCCTGACCCTCGGATCCACCCAAGTTGTACCTTAAGGATTTCGATTATCCGCCTTTGACTCTGATTTTCACATCGTTAGAGATGGTGATCTACGCAGTTTCGCGCTAGCGTGCGACAGTCAATTTTAGGCGTCGGGTCTCAGAAATGAGTAAGCGAATTGCGATCATCGAAGCCGCTGGTGATTCGGCTAATCACCTAGGCGAAATGTGTAGCGCTTTGGGCTTCGAGGTCCAGCGTGTGAGCGAAGCAGAGGCCGTCCTTGGGGACGAGAAGCCGAGCGTCGCGTTCTTGGCGGACCCAGGTCAGAGCGAGACGGTCTACGCAGCCTGTGGTCTGCTCAGGGATAAAGCGCCTTCAGTTCCTGTCGTCATGGTCTTGGATCCTGGCGAGGCTGAGAGCGAGCGGCTGGTACAGCATCAACACACCGAGGGTAGAGCGAACGCCTACATCATTCGGCCCGTGACCGGTTCAGCTTTAGTCAACGCTTTACGAGACATGATCTCATTTCCTGATCCAGACGCAGTGAGCGCGCTTCTATCGGGTAATATGGACGCTCCGACCTCCGAGGAGGATGGCTCTCAGACTGCTGACTTCTTTGATGAGAAGGATCTGTCGGCCATAGAAGCTGAGGCAGATACGGCTCTGGACGCGCTCTTTGACCCGGAACCATCGCCAGATCTTGGCGTTGAGGTTGGAGCGCCAGCGGCCGCGCAACCCAATGAGATCATCATCACGACCGCGGACGTGATGAGCGTGGAGGTCGACATCGCTCAGGGGGCCGTAGGCCTCGGGACCATCGCTCTTGAGGACGCCGACATCGAAGGCTCTTTGGACATAGATGAGATCGCTGAGCAGGTGGCGGCGGCGAACTTGGTTCGACCTCCGGCGCTTGACGCGCATTTAGATGCCGCGACCATCGAACTCGATGACAGCCTCGACGGGCAGCAGACAATCGCCCTCGATGGCGAAGACATCGACGCGGTATCGATGCCGAGCAACATCGCCCTTCAGAAGGAGCTAAAGCTCGCGCGGGAGGAGTTAGCTCGTCGTCGCCTGCAGGATGAACAGCGGCGAGAGTCGGACGCGAGTCTCAGACAGGAGAACACCGAGCTACGCGACGCCCTCAACACGAGTAAGCGCGAGACTGCAACGAAGGACGCTGAGCTACAGAAGGTTTCAGACTCTCTCTCGGAGACAGAACGCTCCTTGGCCCAGATAAAGGGAGAGAGCGAGGAGCAGGGCCGGGCGCTCGCGGACGTGCAAGCCATTCAGGATCAGATGAAGGATGGCAAGAGCTTAGCCGACGCAGAGGTCGCCGGTCTGAAAGAGCGTCTGGAGGAGACCCGCTCTCGACTTAGAAAGGCTCAGGAAGAGACCGAGAAGGTTCATCTAGAGGCCAAGACGAGTCAGGCTCGCTCCAGCCAGCGTGAAGCCGAATTGACCACAGAGCTGACGGATGTGAAGAGCGCCAAAGACACTCAGGTCAGTGAGCTTGATGCCAAGCTTGCTCAGGTGAACGGTCGCGTGGAGCATCTCGAGGCAGCGTTGGAGACGGCGAACTCGGAGCGTCAGTCGAGTGACGCGGCCCATGAGGCTAAGGTGTCTGAGCTTACCGAAGAGCTCACTCAGGTTCGGTCTCAAACGGAGACTGTGTTGGGTGATCTTCAGCGCGAGGGTGAAGAGGCTCTCGCGGCGAGTGAAGGCGCGGCGTCCAATGCTCGACAGACCTATGACGAGCAGGTACGCGACCTGAAGGCAGAGCTTGAGAAGGCGAACGCCGAGCGGCTCCGCCTCGAAGGTGAGCAGGGCGAGCGAGTCGCCGAGTTGCATAGTTCGCACCAGGCTGCGGTCGAATCTCTGCGGACTGCGCATAAGGGATCTATGGACGCGATGCAGTCCGATCTTGAATCGAGACTTCAAGCTCAGGCCACGAAGCATGCGGAGGCGCTCGCGGAGTTGGAGGCAGGGAAGAGTACTGTCGCCGATGAGGTCCGTAACGCCCATCAGGATGCGTTGAAGCAGCTTCAAGTAGAGCACGAGCGGGCGCTTGAACGCCGGCAAGCCGAGAGCATGGCAGAGGGCCTGGATCTCAAGAGAAAGCACACCGCAGCCCTCGAGGCTCTTGAGGCTGAGCTGAGGGCTTCAGAGGCCGCGGCTCTTGAGACCTTGGCGAGGGAGCACTCCGAGACGTTGGCTAAGGCTACCGCCGAACATCAGGCGACCGTTGAGGCGACTGTTGGAGGCCACGACTCCGCGATTGCTGGCCTTAAGGCCGCTCACCAATCCTCTATGGACAACATCAAGGCTGAGCACAAATCCTCCCTAGAGGCGATGGCAGCGGACCACGCGCGAACGACAGAGAGCGTCCAGCAGTCCTTGGACGCGGCGGTCGCGAGCCTCACCAAAGAGCATGAGCGGGCGCTGGCCGAGCGCACAGATCTGCACAAGGAGTCGCTGGCGAATCAGCGCACTTTGTACGAGGAGAGGATGGAGAACCAGCGATCCCTCCAGGAGCGAGAGATCGAGGTGGTCAAGGGAGAACACGCCCAAAAGATCGGCGCCTTAACCCGTGAGAACGCGGGTGCTTTCGAGGCCCTCGAAAGCCAAAATAAGCGCGAATACGACGCGATGGTTCAGGAGAACTTAGGCCGTATTGACAGTCTTGAGGAGCAATTGAAGGCGGCGGCTGAGGCGAGTGAAGCGAAGCGGATCGCAGCGCTCACTGAACGAGATGAGGCCAATCTCGCGGCTCTTGAGTCAGCGCGCGAGGAGGCAGCAAAGCGTTTGGAGTCGGTCTCAGCTGAGAAGGACGCCCTCCTTGAATCGGAGCGGGGGAGCCATGCAGAGGGCCTCGCTCTTGCTCGTGCGGAGGTCATCAAGCTGGAGGAAGAGCTCGGTGGCCGCGTGAAGAGCCTTGAGGCGAGCCTTGAAGAGGCGCACGTGATTAGCGAAGCGGCCGGTTCGCGGCAAGCCGAACTAGAAAATGAGCTTGCTGCGGTGCGCGCAGAGCTAGAGCTTCGTCTTAAGGAACTGGATGAGGAGCGCTCGAGGATCAACGGTCTGGAGGGCAAGCTGAAGGGCGTACAGGAAGAACTCGAGACGTCAGCGAAGGACGCCGCTCGCTTACAAATGGCCGTTGAGAATGAACAGCAAGCGCGTAAGGATGTTGAAGTAGACTTCGCCGCGCGTGCTGCGGATGTCGAGCAGAAGTTCATCACCGACTCGGGTCGCTTAGAGACTCTTGAGGGCGCTCTCACCGCTTTGAACGCTGAGCTGGCTTCTCGAGAGAAGGCGATCACGGAGCAACGTCAATTGGCCGCGGAGGCCGTCGCATCACGCGACGAGATGTCCGCCGAACTCGATGCGCTCAAGGCGCAATCAGCCCACCGCGAGGACAGCCTAAAGAAGCTGAGGATGGCCATTGCCGTCGCGAACACCTTCGCGGGCGAGGTTGGGAGTGATGACGAAGACGACGAAGCCGCAAATGAGGCTCAGGCTGAGGATGGAGACGAGTGAAGACGACGGCAGAGCTGATCGCGGATAAACGAAATGGTGGTGTTCTGTCCGAGGAAGACATCAGACGCCTCATCTCTGGCTATGCGCGAGGAGACGTCCCGGATTACCAGATGGCCGCGATGGCTATGGCGATCTACTTTCGCGGTCTCAGCCCCGAGGAGTTAGGGCCTTGGACAGACGCGATGCTTCACTCTGGTCGGGTGATAGACCTGTCGCATTTACCCGATCGAAAAGTTGATAAGCACAGCACCGGCGGGGTTGGAGACAAGATTAGCCTCCCGTTGGCTCCTGTGGTTGGTGCTTGTGGTGTCCGAGTCCCCATGATCAGCGGCCGAGGGCTGGGCCACACCGGAGGCACCTTAGATAAGCTAGAGAGTATCCCCGGATTTAGCACCGATCTGAGCGTCCAGAGCTATATTGACCAGGTCGCGTCTCTGGGTGTAGCGCTGATTGGTCAGACGGCGGAGGTTTGTCCTGCTGATAAGCGTCTCTACGCCCTACGAGATGTCACCGCTACGGTGGAGTCCATTCCCCTGATCTCCAGTTCGATCATGTCCAAGAAGTTGGCTGAGGGGATCGACGCACTCGTGTTGGACGTTAAGGTGGGATCTGGCGCGTTCATGAAGACCGTTGAGGACGCCCGCCTCTTGGCGGAGACCATGGTGGCCATCGGTGAACGCATGGGTAAGAAGACGGTCGCTCTGTTGACGAGCATGGAGCAACCGCTCGGTCGAATGATTGGCAACGCCCTCGAAGTCAGAGAGTCCATAGAGATCCTACGAGATGAAGGGCCTGACGATGTTCGCGCGCTCACCTTAGCCTTAGCAGAGGTCATGCTTGAGCTCGGCGAAGTTGATCCACGCGGTGCGGCGTCTGCTCTGGCCGATGGGAGCGCTTTAGAGCTCTTTGGACGGATCATTGAGGCCCAGGGTGGTGACCGCAGAGTGTGCGATGACCTCAGTCGGCTCCCGAGCGCGAAGCATCGAGTCCCCTACATAGCGAAGACCTCCGGGTATGTGAGCGCGATGGATACTCGACGGGTCGGCCTGGCTGCCTGTGTTCTCGGAGCTGGCCGAGCGCGTACGGACGACGTGATAGACCCAGGCGTCGGTCTCGAGATGGCGTGTCGCCTGGGAGACCAGGTGGAGGCAGGACAACCGCTGGCGTGGATCTATCACAATGACGCTGGCGTCGACGCGGCTCAGGTCCATCTCGACAGCGGGATTACGATCGGTGAGAGCGCCCCTGACGTGAGTGGCTTGATCCTCGAACGCATTGGCTAGCCGGTGATTGAGGACGCTGTCGATTCCGCTCTTTATGATGACGACCCTGTGGTTCGTGACCGCGCGCGTCAGAAGATCGCTCAGCAGGCGAATAGCCCGACAATCATCGCTTTGATTCAGTGCCTGGATGCGCCTCAGCGCCTGACGCGGCGCCGCGCCGCCGCCATCCTCTCAGACATCCCGCCCAGCAGAGGTAGACCGGAGCTCGTAGCTGCGCTCAGGAATCGTGACCTCCCCGTCCGCAGTCGAGTCGCTGTGGCGCGAATCTTGGTGTCTCAGGCAGACGGCATAGAGCCTGCTCTGGAGGAAGGGTTCATGGATCCCGAGCCTAGAGTCCGGCGCGCTTGCACAACCCCGTTGACACCACGACCGTGCTTGATGAGAGCGCTCATGGACGCTGACCGTGAGGTTGTCGCACGAAGCGCCCAGGCGCTCCTCATCCTCGAGGTCCAGGTTGAGTTGAGTATCTTGCGGGGGGCGGTCCAGAAGCTGGAGGAGGTCCCGGCTCCTTTGATTCGACTGCTGGCCCGCTGGAGTACCGAGACCTCAGCGCTCTCAGGTTTTGCCGAGGTCGGTGTCGAGGCAGCCCTTGATCACCTTCGGGATCGAGAGGAGCTGCGAGGCCTGATGGCGTCTGAGCCCGTGACCGCGGCCTGGGGGTTGTCCAGGATAGGAGACGCTGAGTCCAAGAGCGTCTCGGATGCGGATCCCAGGATTCGTTCTGCTTGGGCGCGGTCAGCCGTCCTGTCGAATGAAGAGCTGAATACGCTCAAGGATGACACAGACGCCGCGGTCCGTTGGTACGCTCGACGCGCGCTCAGCGGTGACTACTCGGTAGAGGTGCTCTCTCAGAGACTTCAGCCGCACACGCAATCGAGCTCTCCCTCCGCGCGTCCTCCCTACGGGCTTAGACCTGATGACGTACTCCCTGTGGTCGAGCGCGTTCACGCTGCCGTTGGCCTCTGTCAGGCGCGCTTCGACATTAATCTTGGGGTGGCGATGCGCAGCGCAGAGGCCGCCGGCCTTGAGGCTGTCTACTTCGTGGGTCGGGGCGACTATGTACGCAGCCCATCCCGTGGTGCCGATCTGGCGATTCCGGTTCATCACCGAGAGGACGCGGCCGCGCTGATTAGAACGGCGCGCCACGAAGGCTATCAAATTGTGGCCATTCAGCAGACCGCCGGGAGCGTGCCATATCACCTCGCTGACTATCCTCCGAACCCGCTCTTTGTGGTCGGAGCTGAGGACGTCGGTATGCCCGGCGACCTTCGAGAGGCCGCAGATCTGAATGTAGAGATCCCCCAGTTCGGGATTATCGATAGTCTGAACGTCGCGACTGCGCTTACGGTGGTCCTCTTCCATTGGCGCGTTCATCGAGAGAGCTGAACACTTGGGTCGGATTTGACTCCCTCACTCACCTCGCTCACTGACGGCCAATTTGCGCGCCCTCGCTCCTCCGCAGGCCCGGCTCCGCCGCGCTATTTATTCCCGCTGAGGTGCTGATCTGATTTCCCCAGAAATGTCACCTGCCTAAGGTCTCTTAGAACCTGTATAGTGCGTCAAAATCACCCTGGAGGATGCTATGTTTCTCGCGGCATGTGTACAGCTCCGTTGCACCACGGACATTGATCGAAACCTGAATAAAGCCGAGGCCTTAATTCGGCGCGCTGCGGGGATGGGGGCGAGCTTGGTCGCGACACCTGAAAACACCTCGTTGCTGGGTCCACAGTTCCACAAGGTTGAGCTCGCCGAATCCATCGAGGGCCCTATCGCGCGCCGCCTTCAGTCCCTCGCGGGCGAACTGGGTATTCATCTACTCGTGGGCTCCTTAAACGAGCAACGTCGACTCGAGGATGGCAGCGTGGACACAGAGCGGTGTCATAACACCAGCCTACTCTATGGTCCTGATGGTGAGCGTCTCGCCACATATCGGAAAATCCATCTCTTTGATGTCGATGTTCCAGGTGGCCTGACCGTTAAGGAGTCGGACAGCATTTGTCCTGGAGACGAGGTCGTGGTTGCTGAAACCCCGCTGGGCAAATTGGGTATGAGCATCTGCTATGACTTGAGGTTCCCTGAGCTGTATCGCGCTCAAGTTGATCAGGGCGCGGACATGATCGCGATCCCATCAGCGTTTACCCTCACGACCGGAAAAGATCATTGGCACGCGCTATTGCGAGCTCGAGCCATCGAGACCCAGTGCTGGGTGCTGGCCCCGGCTCAGTGGGGTGTTCACGACAAGGATGGTGTCCGAAAGAGTTATGGCCACAGCATGATCATAGATCCCTGGGGGACCATCGTCGCTGAGAAGGGGGATGGTGAGGGCCTGTGCATTGCGGAGATTGATCTAGACTACAATGCACAGGTCCGCCAATCGATTCCAGTGCGGCAACACCGCCGTATCTGAGCGTATTTGGCACCGTAAATCTTTGAGCTAGCGCGAACATCAGGCACAGTGGGATCCATGAGACCAGGATTCGCCAGAGTCTGCGCGGGTGTACCTCAATGCCGAGTCGCGGATATTGACTACAATGTCGAACACATCCTTGAGGTGTGGCGCCGAGCGGATGAACATGGCGCTGCGGTCCTGGTATTGCCTGAGCTCGCGGTCACCGGATATACGGTTCGGGACCTATTCCTCGATCATCACCTACTCGACCGCAGCTTAGAGGCGCTTGGGGCTCTGCGTGCCGCCAGTGAGGAGTTTGGCAGTCTCGCCTTGATCGGTGTCCCTATTCGAGTTGAACACGGCGTCTACAATGTCGCTGCGGCGATTCATGGTGGCCGAATTCTAGGTTTAATCCCAAAGGCCTACCTCCCCAATTATCGAGAGTTCGAAGAGGCTCGCTGGTTTCGACCCGGGGTTGAGGTGGCGCCTGGTAGCGCGGTTCACATCGCTGGGGTTGAGGTTCCATTCGGCACAGATCTGCTCTTTGACGCGACCAATATCCCCGATTTGGTAATCGGGGCTGAGGTCTGTGAGGACTATTGGGTACAGGTACCGCCATCAGTCTTTCAGGTCGGCGCCGGGGCGACGGTCGTGTGCAATCTGTCGGCCTCGAATTTCGTCTTGGGCAAAGCCGAAGTCAGGCGAAATCTCGCTTTGGCCCACTCCGATAGATCAAAGTGCGCCTATCTATATGTCGCAGCCGGACCTGGGGAGTCCTCAACAGATCTAGCCTTTGATGCCGACGCCTTCATCTGCGAAGCAGGCGATCTGCTCGGCGAGTCGACTCGATTCTTGAGAGATGATCAGATCGTCGTCGCGGACGTCGATCTTGACGCCCTAGTGAGGTCGCGCATCTCGACGAACAGCTTTGGTGACTGCGCGCGTGAGAACGCGAGGTCGTTTCGAGTGATCTCTTTCGAGGCTCCAACCCCACGTGGCCCCTTACAGAGACGGGTGAATCGACATCCCTTCTTACCGTCCGATCCGGGTACACTCGCTCGAAGATGCTGGGAGGTCTTTGAGATTCAAAGTAACGCGCTGGCGACGCGGATGCGGGCCATTGGTAAGCCCAAGCTTATCCTGGGTGTCTCGGGTGGCTTGGACTCGACTCAAGCGGCGCTAGTCGCCGCTCAAGCGCTCGATCTAAACGGTCAATCAGACACAGACCTCCTGTGTATTACCATGCCGGGTCTAGGGACCACGGACGGTACACGCGACAACGCGGAGACGCTCACAAACGCCCTGGGAGCGGAGTTTAGAGAGATTGATATCAGCGACGAGAGTCGCGTTATTCTCAAGGCCATGGGACATCCCGCAGCGGATGGGGCCAGCACTGTCTCGGACCTGCTCGACGCGCTGCGTTCCGATCCTGAACTCGCCGATGTGGCCGTAGAGAATGTTCAGGCGCGCCTCAGGACGCTTATCTTGATGAGCATCGCAAACCGCGAGGGGGGCATCGTCGTCGGGACTGGAGACCTCTCCGAAAAGGCGCTCGGCTGGTCCACCTACTCGGGTGATCACATCGCGATGTATGATGTGAACGCTGGCGTGCCTAAGACGCTGATTCGGTTCGTGATAAAGTGGGTCGCAAACGAACGAGTGCAGCTGTGGTCGGCTCGGCAACCAGCTGTTCTCCGTGAGACGCTGTTTTCTGTGCTGGATACTCCCATTTCACCGGAGTTGCTCCCAGCAGATGAGACGGGGCATATCTCGCAACTCACTGAGTCGACGATTGGCCCCTACGAGCTGCATGACTTCTTCCTCTATCACTTTGTGGGTCATGGTCGACGACCTGGTCAACTCCTCGATCTCGCGTCACATGCCTTCGAGAGCCAGTATGATGATGACAGTCTCAGGAGATGGTTAAAGACCTTTCTTAGTCGCTTCTTCCGACACCAATTCAAGCGGTCGTGCACGGCGGATGCGCCTAAGGTGCTGTCGGTGGCTCTGTCACCCCGAGGAGATTGGAGAATGCCGTCCGACGCCAAGGTCGATGACTGGTTAGCGGCCGTTGATGTATGGGCCGGTTCGTGAGCAGTCCTCCGTTCCATCTTGCCTTTCCTATCGTTGACCTTGAGGCTACCCGACGCTTCTATGTCGAGGTTCTCGGGTGTACCGTTGGCCGAGAGGCCGCACAGTGGATCGACTTTGATTTCTATGGGCATCAGCTCTCAGCCCACGTTCGACCCGAAGAGTGTCAGATGATCAGTAAGAACGCAGTGGACGGTGACCAAGTCCCCGTTCGTCATTTTGGCTGCGTACTTGATCTGGAGCGCTGGGCTAGACTCCGGGAGAGGCTTGAAGCCGCTGAGGCTGATTTCATTATTGAGCCTAGAGTTCGGTTTCGTGGCCGGCCCGGCGAACAGGCCACCATGTTCATCAGAGATCCGAGCGGTAACGCCCTAGAGTTCAAAGCGTTCGCTGATATGGGCCAACTCTTCTCACCTCAGGATGAGGATCCTACCTAGGCTGGCTTAGTTGCGGTTATCTATCGTGATCGGTTCGCCGTCACCGTCGATTCCGCAGGTCAGTTGATCGCAAGGCTCTCCACCGACGAATTCAGCGAGTGAGATGACGCGTAATTGGAACTCAGGCTCAGGACAGCCTCCCTCAACAGCTTGGGCCTCAGCTCGCTCAAGGACGCTCTCCAAATCTTCTAGCTCGCTGCACGTTCTGGCGGCAGGGATGCCGTTGTGGCCTTCGATTTGGTTGCCTTGGCAATTCAAGCGGATGCAGGCCGCGACGACGCGGACTTGATTATAGTCAGAGCTTCGATCGGCGCGGGCTCGCTCATCAAATTGATCGCATCCCAATCCGGCCGCCGTCGTGGAGACGAAGTTTGTCATTCGGTCGACACACAGGCCTAACGCCTCCTCTGGCGTCCGTGGGCCCGCATCGGGACGAAGAGGTGGCACATATCTGTCTGCTCCCGGGCTCGCGTCGCGGACGATGGGGCCGCCGCTGTCAAAGTTCGGCGTGACGCCGGGACCCCCTGAGTCTGTTAGAGGCAGACCTCTGTCTTGCGAATTCATCCCGGGGATGAAGACGTCTAGAGGAGACTCATCCATGATAGGGGCTGGATCCGCGCAGCCTGATATGGCCAGACAGAATAGAGCGGGGATGAGTCGCTTCACGGTTACCTCCCGAGTCGATTACAGGAAGAGGATTACATGCCTATTGTAGTCAACGCCAGCAATAGACCATGCTAGCACCCATGAGATATCCACCAGGATCTAACCACCGTCGCCGTCCAGGCGGCGTCTTCTTATGGGTACGCGGTATCCGTTCGCTCATCGTCGTCCAATGTTTATTTGTGCTCGTCTGCGTCGGCGGCTGCGCCGCTGATGAAGTCAACTCCGGCTTAGATGCGTCGGCGCAACCAGACTCGATGGGGATGGATGACCGAGGCACGTTCCCCATCGACATGGGGACGAACCTTGACGCGTCACGGCAGATACAAGATCGAGGTATCTCAGTGGACGCGACAAGACAGATGGACGCGGCTCCAATCAGGAGAGATGCGGGTCGAGACGCGGCGCCTAACGCCGACGTCTTCACTCCCAATGATGTCGGCGCCGACTCGGTCATGGACGCAGCCACACCCGATGCTGGCTGCTCAGCCTTCGCGGAGCTGTGTAATGGCATGGACGATGATTGCGATGGGGTGGCGGACGAAGGTTTTGACCTCGGCGGAGAGTGCGTCGTGGGTGAGCAGCGTTGTGGGCTCCCGGGGACTTGGGTCTGTGATGCGGGGGGGGCCGCCGTATGTCAGGCCAACCCCATGGCGACGCCCATCGCCTCGCCTGAAGTATGTAACGGCCTCGATGATGATTGCGACGACCGCGTGGATGAGAATAACCCGGAGGGCGGCGCCGCCTGTAATACCGACCAAGCTGGTCGATGCCGCGCCGGCACACAAACCTGTATCGAGGGACGCCTAGATTGTCGTGCTGAGCATCAGCCGCGGCAGGAGCTGTGCGATGGGTTAGACGATGATTGCGATGGAGAAGTGGACAACGTTCCGCCTGTCGCCGGATGTGAGACGGGGCGTCAGGGGGTCTGCGCGCGAGGACGATTAGAGTGCAATGCGGGGGAACTGAGTTGTCTTGAGACTGAAGAGGGCGGGGCAGAGACCTGCGATGCCCTAGACAATGACTGTGATGGCTCCACCGATGAGAACCCAACAGATATAGGCCAAAACTGTAACACGGGTAGGCGAGGCGAATGCCGAGCTGGGCGGCAATCTTGCGTAGATGGCGCTCGACGATGTGTCTCGATTCTGGACGCGGTCCCTGAGCTATGCGACGAGCTCGACCAAGATTGTGATGGCCGTATCGATGAGGACTCTGAAGGCGCTGGCGTGCTCTGTGATCCAGGCTGGGCGACGCCGGACTGCCAGCGCCGCGCGCTCATGGAGTGTCAGGCGGGTGATCTCATCTGTGTACGGGACCCTCGTCCAGCGGATCCGTGTGATGGCGTAGACACTGACTGCGATGGTCGGGTCGGAGAGGATATCCT
>CALELH010000282.1 GCA_937902595.1 uncultured Myxococcales bacterium | reverse complement strand
CATGAACAGAATGACGATGTCAACGTATAGCGCGGCCGCCGCATCGACGGCGTTATCCAGGGTCTTGGGCAGATGTTGTGCGCGCGCCCAGTCGTAGCCGATGTATCCTGAAAAAATGACGACGAAGATCCAGTCGAAGATGGGAGGCACCGAGCCGGTCACGAAATAGGCGATCAACTCAACAACGAACGCGGCGATGAATGCGAGGAAGAGCGTCTTGCCGATACTGAGGAAGAACTTCGGGTAGATCATGGAGGCGAGCATCATCAAGACCGTAACCCCGGCCGTCGCCACAAAGGCTTTCGAAATGACGTCCGCTGGGAAGAAGTGCAGGAACCGAACGAGCAGGAGCCCCAGAGGAATGACGACAAAATTATAGCCAACGAATGACACTGAGGGCTTACTGGAGGAGACGTACAGCCAGGTCCCGAAGAACACCGAGGCGAGATAGCCGATTAAGAAGACCCAGTGGTTAATCCCCAGAATGGTTTCGGCTGGGATCTTGGCGACCATGAGGGCGTTGACTCCGAGACCCCAGGTCAGCACGATGCCGATGGCCATATTATAGGCCGATGCGCTCATCTCTGTTGCGCCTTGCTCGAGCTCTCTTCTTTGCCATACAGAACTTGTCTCTAACATCCTAAGCCTCCTTCAAATGGTGTCGCGACGGAGGGTACGGCCTTCCGCTACCTCGGGGCAAGAGGTTGGCCCACATAACAGCTCGACGCGGGGCCTCTATTCCGCCGATGAGCCTCACGGTTAGACGTTTCTTCTTTTCGTCCTTGTGTCGACAGGTTAATGGTCGAGAGGAGCACCTCTGGGGCAGCCGTTGGAGACGTGATGCGTTATCTCTTATTTGTGATGGCCTTGGGGCTGCCTTATTCGGTCAAGGCGGCGCCGGATACGTGGGACTTAGGCATGGGCCTGATGGTCGGCGAGCCGAGCGGACTCAGCTTCAAGTTGTTTGTTGATACAAATCACGCGTTCGATGGTGGCCTGAGCTTCAGTTTCAAGGATCAGACATTCCATGGCCACGCTGATTACCTCCTTCACTTCCCTGGTAAGGGAGGTGGTATCGGTGCGGGCTCTTGGGTGCCGTACGCTGGCGTGGGTGCAAAGCTTCAATTCCTGGACGAAGACAGGGAGCACAGCAATGATGGCCTCGCCGCGCGGCTTCCGATTGGCGTGGTCTTTCACCCCAGCGGCACCCCCCTTGATTTCTTTATAGAGGTTGTCCCAGGTATGCAGATCCTACCTGAGACAGACCCTGAGATTGGCGGGGCGCTCGGCGGGCGATTCTATTTCTAGGGATAGACGCGCTATTCCTCGATGGGTGGCCAACCACAGCCGATGCCAAAGAAATCTCCTTCGGCGTTCATGAGCTCTTCGAACCAGAACCGGCGCCAGTTCTCGGCGCGCTGAGAGAAGTCAGCGATCTCCGGATCGCTCATCGCGGCTTCAAGCAACGCCTCACTCATTAAGTCGATGGTGCCCGTAGAGTTACCCAGACCGGGGATTTTATTGGCCAACCGAGGGAAGTTCGGGGCCTCTGCCCAAGGGTCATCGGGCTCATTCGGGAGGAGGCCAGGGAGGTTTGACCAGGCCTCGATGAAGGTCATCTCGCCGGCGTCATTAAAGGTGAACTCTTCGTAGATTGGGCAACGGCCTCGTTCGTATTCGAACTCCACATAGCAGCGAGCGAAGGGCTGTGTCTCAAAGAAGCGGCAGTCTCGAATAGGGACCGTAGATGGATCGATGACGCGGAGGGAATCGCTGGTGAGGGTCATGTCCTCTTTGGTGTACCCAGTCAGTAATAGCCACGGCGGCCACTCCCAGCGCGCCACTTGAGCGTGATAGACAGGCACGCTCTCCCTTGACGCGTCCACGTCGAGGGTGTCGAAGTAGGCCTCCGCTTCACGCTCATAGTACTCAGGCGGGTGGGATGGCTTTAGGCAGCTTGCCGTCGCTGCGGCGGTGCCCGGATTGAGGCAGTCAGCGGGAAGGCGCGACTCTGGGCTCTCCGCGTCAGTCCCGTCGGCGGCACCTCCGCCGTCACACCCGAGTAGGCAGAGCCCGATAGCTATGAGGATGAGCTGTATTCTACGCACGGTCGGGCCTCTTCGGTCATTGACGATCTATATCGCCAGAATACGGCGTCTTGGTGTTTGGGTACACAATGAATCGACTCCGTGAGCCAATGGGCCGAAGTGCCTGGGCCCGACGCCCTGTCACGGGGCTGTAGCGGTCGGCGCCAGGGCCGATTGAGGTACCCCTGGGAGCGAAAACGTCTCAGGGCTGTCGGGTTGTCGCGTCCGTCGTGGATCCCAGGCGTTTAAGAACGGGTCATAGTCGTTGACCGTCTTTTTTACCTGCCGTCGCAGACCATTCAGGATCTTTAGGGGCAGGTCCTGGGATATCCAGCGGACGAGCCATTTGGGGAGCATGCCGCCGGGATCGGTGTCGATGAGGTACTCGACGCGAGTACTCGTCGGCGTAAGCCAGCGGAGCGTGGTGCCGCCGCGACTCCACGGGACCCGCACGACGCCCTCATATACCGGCTTTCGTCGATCTACCGTGCGTTTGAAGCTAATACCGATCTCGTGGTGGGGCGACCACGTCCGCTTCACGTTCACGTTGACGATCCCATCCCGATCGCTGGCCGGCCAGGGGAAGTCAAAGCGCATGTAGGCTCGAAGCTTAAAAGGATTGGGACGTTCAACGATCTCGGCGCGCGCTACGCGATATACCCATTCGTTATGTCTCTTTACGTCCTCGACGATGGCGAGGAGGTGATACAGGTTGACCGGCAGCACTCCGACTCCCTTAAGGACGGGGAGGTCCGAGCCCACACGGTGACCGGCCGACACGGTGATGCCGTGTTTGGTGTAGAGTGTCTCCCAGCGAAGAGCCTCCTGAGCTGCCGCCGACTGAGTCAGAAGGCACAGGAGGAGGGCTGCGCCGATGAGTCGATAAATCAAACCTTCTCTCTCCTCTGTCGTTTAGGCCACGATTATCTCTAGAGTAAGACCAAGGCCACATCTGGGCGCAAGGCTTCTCTTAGTTTGGAGAGGACGCAGCGCCCATCGAGTTGTTCACCGTCCGCCTGCGGTGGTGTGATATCTTACAGATCGTGGTTCGGTGATGGGGGAGTGACATGGGCCGATGGATACGACGAACGCTTATTCTTTCTTTCGTCTGCTTAGGCGCCTGCGCTGGTGGTGAGATCGATTCGGAGGATGGCGCTGGTGGTGCGGGCGGAGTCCTGCCCATGAACGGCGGCCAAGGGTCGGGTGGCACCTCGCCTATGGGTGGCGTCCAGAGCTGTCGTGGTGATGGGGACTGCGCGCCCAATTTGGTTTGCAACTTCAACACGGGTCAATGTCAGCCGCCTGCGGGCCAAGGTGCTGGCGGGCAGGGTGCCGGTGGGCAAGGTGGAAGCCCAGGCAACACACAGGGCTGCATGCTTCACAGTGAATGTCCTGATGGTTCACTCTGCAACGCGCAAGGGCAGTGCGAAGATATCCAGATGGGGGGAGGCGGACCCGGGGGCATGGGCGGTGGTGGACCGCAGGCGATGAACGCCTGCTCGGACCCGGCGAGTCAGCAGGTGATCAACGGGACGATGGTGTGTCAGCAGTCCTGTGATGAGATGCGCACGTCAGCCCAGCAGGCCTGTAATCAGACGCCTGCGAGGATCGCGGACTGTTTGGCAGAGGCCGAGCAAGATCACACCGCGTGTAGCGAGAGCTGCGTGGACATCGCGACGGCTCTCGCCACCTGTGGGATGTCTTGTGTGGCCGCGAATGACCCACGTCCTTGTGTGTCCGCGTGCTTGGGTCGAAGCTTTCAGCTGAACGCTTCGTGCCTAAGCTGCTACGGAGAGTACTTTGGGTGCAGCTTCTTGGCCTGCGGCGCCGTCTGTGCGCAAGGAGGCTCGATCCAGATGTGTGTACAGTGCCGCCAAGATAATTGCGGGGCAGGCTTTCAGGCCTGTGCGGGCATCGCGCCCCCGTATTGAGGCGACGACCTATCGCGACCCACTTGTGGCCCTAATGGGCCTCTCTAGCTCAATTGACGACGGGTCCTTTTCTCGGACGAAACGGCTCCAGGCGACGCTCAGGGTTCGGGGACCGCGTCCTCAGCATCTTGGATGTATGTCTGCTCCTTGTAGAGGTAGGCTACAGGGATAAAGAGAACGGCTGTAACGAACATGGCGCCGGCGAAAAAGAGGTAGTACTCGACGTTGTTGAGCGCCGTCGTGCCGTCGTCGTTCTGGATGAACTTGTTCACGAACGCGACAAAGAGGTTACCGAGAGACACGCTCATCAGGAATAAGGCCATGATGAGTGACTTCATCTTCTTCGGAGCCTGGGTGTAGCTGAACTCCAGGCAGGTGATCGACACGAAGACCTCTGCTGCCGTAATGACAACGTAGCTCCCCAGCTGCCAGACGATGTTCGGCTTCTGGCCGGCTTCGATCCAGGTCTCGATGAGGGCGGGCAGAAGGAACGCGGGCACGGTCAAGAACAGTCCGATGGAGATCTTTCTGAGCGGAGTCATCTCAAACATCTTGTTGAGCAGCCCGTAGATCCCAGGGAAGCGTCGGCCCCCTCCGATAGGGAAGCCGTTAAAGATGGGGATAAAGATCATGATCATGATGGGGTTAATGGCGTGGATCTGGGAGGGGAGCCACTCGATACCCATGAAGTTGCGGTCCATCTTGTCCGCCTGCAGGACCCACGCAGAGCCGGTCTGGTCAAACAGGGCCCAAAACATCGCGACGAAGCAGTAGATCAGTCCGAGCTTTAGAATCGTGCTGAGCCCTTCGCCGCTGAAGGCCTCCTTTAGGAAGCCCATGCCGTGGGGAGGGATGTGTACGAACTTATTGCGGCCCATCCAAAAGAAGATTGTCGCGAGGGTCATGAGGACACCCGGGATCCCAAAGGCTAGATGAGGTCCATAGTTAGCGAGGAGCCATGGCGTCGCGAGGGTAGAGGCAAAGGCGCCAAGGTTGATGGAGAAGTAGAACCATCCGAACACCTTCTCAAGGAGGTGCTGATTGCCAGCGCTAAACTGGTCTCCAACGTGGGCGCTTACGCACGGCTTGATCCCGCCGGAGCCTATGGCGATGAGGCTCAACCCCATCAATAGCCCTGTCCTCGTCTCGTCGATGGCGAGCGCGAGGTGACCCAGGCAGTAGACGATGGAGAGGATGATGATCGTTCGGTACTTCCCCCAGAAAGCATCGGAGATGATCGCGCCGATGAGGGGAAAGAAATAAACGGCGCTGGTGAAGCTGTGATACCACTCCTTCGCGCCAGCCTCGGTCATGTGGTCCGCCATCCCCGCGGAGTCCAGCATGTACTTGGTCATGAACACGACCAAGATGCCCTTCATCCCGTAGAAGCTGAAGCGCTCCGCGGCCTCGTTTGAGATGATATATGGGATGCCGCTCGGCATCTCCGTCGAGGCGACAGGCGCGCTGCGATACTTGGGCTCTGACTCTGACATACTTCCTCCTCCGAAGGCCGTATAAACGATGATTTGTCCGGGTTGGTCAAGGGGTTGTTGTCTTGAGGCTGTATTTACGGATGGGCAGGCACTGAATACAGTCGGACGCTGAACAAGCGCCTACCGCCTAGAGCGAATTCTCAAAGCAAGCAGAGGGAGCAGTAGGAGTAGCGAGAGTGGGTTTAGCCGCCGCGCGCTCAGGGTTGCGTCGCAGCCTCCTTCGATAAATGGGTTGAGGGTGGGCTGGGCGGCCTCCGTGTCAATGTCCACCTCGCCGGACTCGTGCGGGCAGAGCTCATCACCTTTACTCGAACCGTCGATGGATCCGCAGTCGGAGTCTAGAGCAGCCGTGGATCGCGTGCCCGTCTCAGATGATGCTGGCCCATCGGCCTCTACCTCTGGTGTCGCTGGTGGCGATTGGGGAGGATGAGGCTGACGTGTCTCCGAACGCGCCGCCACCTGTCCACAGACGTACTCCTCAGGGCAGAGCAAGCCCTGCTCATAACTGGAGTTTACGCAGACGGAGAACTCCCCAAAATCTTGGCAAACGGTCGTCGCGCCTCCTGGGCAGTCGGTGTCCGTTCTACAGGACATATAGCACCGCGAATCTTCCCCGCAATATGCCCCCGGACCACACTCAGAGTCCCGGGCGCATATTCGGCAGACGCTGCAGTCTCGGTTTTGCTGTTCGTCACAGGCGTCTCCTCGACCATCTTGATCCAGATCGCCCTGGTCGGGGTTCGAGAGGCCCACGCAGTTGTCGATGTGGTCAGGCACATCGTCAAGGTCTGAGTCTATGACCGTGGGGCCAGCCCAATCAGGAGCTCGAACCCCACTCACCGTGGCGACATGTAGGGCGGTATCACGGATCCATCCCCCCCAGCGATAGACGCTGGTGAAGACACCCATCGCGGTCGACGCGTTGCAGCCCTCCGGGCCCCGCGAAGTGACGCCAATGACTCTCCCGAATCGGTCAAGAAGGGGACCCCCCGAGTCGCCTGAGCAGATGTACCCGGAGGCGACCAGCTCTTGAGGCCCAATGTGTGGGCTTCCGCACCCCACACATTGCACTCGGCCATTGTCACGACGGCGCCTGACGCCGGCTGAAGACTCATTGTCGTTAGCGAGCCCATAGCCAACGGTCGATACCGCCTCTCCGGCTACGCCTACGGCGTCGATGCGTGGCTCGATAGGCGCTGCGACGCCATTGGGGATTGGCTCCTCAAGCCAGAGGAGCGCGATGTCCTCTCCACAGATGCTGGGCGAGAGGTTGGGGCCAATGACCTCCCGAACAGCGTAGCCTCTTTGCGCCTGCTGGCTGTT